>QKJM01000823.1 GCA_003249315.1 Archangium sp. | reverse complement strand
CAGGTGCTCCACTGGCGCGAGGGTGCTCCCTGCGAACGGCCCGTGCTGCCTCGCGCCTAGCGCTTGGCGCCGGCGCCCGCGGAGGCACCCAGCGCCAGCGGCACGCGGAACAGATCCAACACCTGCTGTACGTCCAGCGGCTTGGGCAGGCAGGCCACCGCGCCCGCCTGCTTGGACTGCTCCACCACCTCGGGCGTGTGGTTGGAGGTCATGGTGATGAGCCGCACGCCCTCCATCTGCTTGCGGGCGCGGATGCGGCGGCACACCTCGATACCGTCGATGTCCGGCATGTTCAGGTCGATGAGCATGCCGTGCGGCTTCTGCTCGGACACCAGCAGGAGGGCCTCGACGCCGCTGGTGGTCGTCTGCAGCTCCACCTGATTGGCGTACGGCTTGAAGGCGCGCTTGATGGCATCGAGCATCGGTCGCTCGTCATCCACCACCAGCAGCCGCACGGTGCTGCTGCCCAGCTCCTCGGGCACCGGCATCTGGTGGGTGATGAGGAAGGTGCGCAGGTCCGCCGAGCGAACCCTCCGGTGTCCACCCGGCGTCCGGAACGCCATGAGGATGCCGCGGTCGATCCACTTGCTCACCGTGGAAGGGTCCACCTGGAGCAAACGGCTGATATCATGGGTGGTGTAGAGCTGATCCGTCATCGAACTCCCCTCACTCTTCCTTCTTCTCGCTGCTGCGTTCCGGCCTTCATAGGATAGGACACCTAAGCAGGAAGCGAAAATTCTTTGATTTCACAACTTGACAGCGTGTAGGCCGTCAGGGGCCTTCATGTGTTGGACGGCGGTCTCCCACCGTCCGCTGGCCTTGAGACACAGCTCGACCAGCTCCCGGGCGGCCCCTTGCCCGCCCCGGTTCCGTGCGACGTAGTGGACTTCCTGGCGCACCTCGGGGGCGGCATCCGCCGGACAGGCCGAGAGGCCCGCCAGGCCCAGGGCCCCCAGGTCGTTGAGATCGTCCCCCATATAGGCGCAGGCTTCCGGGGGGACCTCCAGGTGCGCGAGCAGCTCGCGCAGGCCGCTCGCCTTGTGCTTGCGGCCCTGGAAGATGGCGCTCATCCCCAGCTCCTGACCGCGCACCTCCACGATGGAGGAGGTTCGCGCGGTGAGGATGGCCGTGCGCAGGCCCGCGAGCCGGGCCATCACCAGGCCGTGGCCGTCCTTGACGTCGAAACGCTTGAGCAGCTCGCCTCCATCCCCGTAGTACAGCCCGCCGTCCGTCAGCACTCCGTCCACGTCGAAGACGAGCAGGCGTACGCCGGCCGCGCGCTCCGTCAGCGCGTCATGGTCCGGTCGAGGTGGAGGAGACAGCTCGTTCATGGGCTTCCTCCCGGCTCGTGCCCCAGCACGCGCCGGATTCCACGTACCTGACCTAGCACGTCTTCGAACATCTTGGGTGATAGGGAACACGGACCGTCGCACAGGGCACGATCCGGGTCTTCATGCACTTCCGTGAAAAGCGCATCTATCCCGGCGGCAGCGGCGGCCCGAGCGAGGAGGGAGACGAACTTGCGCTCGCCAGCCGTCTCGCCATTTCCGGCGGAGGGGAGCTGCACGGAGTGGGTGGCGTCGAAGCACACCGCGAGGCCGGCCTCGCGCATCTGCAGGAAGCCGCGCATGTCCACGACCAGATTGTTGTAACCGAAAGAGGCGCCGCGCTCGGTGACGAGCACGTTGGGGTTGCCGGCCTCGAAGGCCTTGCGGGCCGAGTGGACGATGTCCTTGGGGGCGACGAACTGGCCCTTCTTGAGGTTGACGCCCTTGCCGGTGCGGGCCACTGCCTCCACCAGGTCCGTCTGGCGGCAGAGGAAGGCCGGAATCTGGATGATGTCCACGACCTCGGCGGCGGGGCCCACGTGGCTCGTCTCGTGGACGTCGGTGAGGATGGGCACTCCCACCTCGGCCTTGATGCGGGCGAGGATTCGCAGGCCTTCCTTCAGCCCGGGGCCGCGGAAGGACTTGCCGCTGGTGCGGTTGGCCTTGTCATAGGAGCACTTGAAGGCGTACGGCACGCCCAGCCTGCTCGTCACCTCCTTGAGCATCCGGGCGTGGCGCAGCGCCATCTCCTCGGACTCGATGCTGTCCGGACCGGCGATGACGAACAGCTTCTGGCCGGGACCCACCTGGTATCCGCAGAGGTCGATCATCCTTCACCCCCGGACGCGTCCCGGTGTGCCAGGGCGGCGTGGATGAAGCCGGAGAAGAGCGGGTGGGGCGCGAAAGGCTTGCTCTTGAACTCGGGGTGAAACTGACAGGCGACGTAGTAGGGGTGGTCCGCCAGCTCCACCATCTCCACCAGGTTGAACTCGGGGTTGTGGCCGGACACCACCAGGCCCGCCTCCTGCAACCGGCCGCGGTAGGCGTTGTTCACCTCGTAGCGGTGGCGATGGCGTTCGTGGATGACGTCCTCCCCATACAACTGGTGTGCCCGCGTGCCTGGTTCGAGCGCACAGGCGTAACTACCCAGACGCATGGTACCACCCTTGTCCTGAACCTTCACCTGGCTCTCCATCAATGTCACTACCGGATGGGGAGTGTGTTCATTGAACTCCAGGGAGTTGGCGGACTGCAGGCCCAGCACGTGGCGGCTGAACTCCACCACCGCCATCTGCAGGCCCAGGCAGATGCCGAAGAAGGGCACGCGCTGCTCCCGCGCGTAGCGCACCGCGGAGATCTTCCCCTCGGTGCCGCGCACGCCGAAGCCGCCGGGCACGAGGATGGCGTCCACCCCGCCCAGAAGCGCGTGCGCGCCCTTCTCCTCCACCTCCTGCGAGTCCACGAAGTGCAGCTCCACCTTCACGTCATTGGCGATGCCGCCATGGAGCAGCGCCTCGTTGAGGCTCTTGTAGCTCTCGGTGAGGTCCACGTACTTGCCGACGATGCCCACCTTCACCTCGCCGCGCCCCGGCGAGTAGACCTTCTCGAGGATGTTCTCCCAGCGCTCCAGCCGGGCCGCCCGCGTCCAGATGTTGAGGCTCTCGGCCAGCCGCTCGTCGATTCCCTGACGGTGCAACTCCAGCGGCAGCTCGTAGATGCTTTTCACATCCGGTGAAGTGAACACGTTGCCCGTGTCCACATTGCAAAACATGGCAATCTTGTCTTTCAGCTCTCGGGAGATTTCCCGGTCCGTGCGACAGATGAGGAAGTCCGGTTGAATACCGATTTCCCGCAGCTTCATCACGGAGTGCTGGGTGGGCTTGGTCTTCACCTCGCCGGCCGCGCCGAGGTAGGGCAGCAGGGTGAGGTGGATGTAGACGGCGTTGCCGCTGCCCACGTCGTAGCGCATCTGGCGGATGGCCTCGAGGAAGGGAAGCGACTCGATGTCGCCCACGGTGCCGCCGACCTCGACGATGACGGCATCCACGCCCTGGGCGGCCTGGCGGATGCAGGCCTTTATCTCGTCCGTGATGTGAGGGATGACCTGGACCGTCTTGCCCAGGTATTCGCCGCGGCGCTCCTTCTGGATGACGGAGTGGTAGATGCGCCCGGAGGTGTGGTTGTTGTTCCGGGACATCCGGGCGTTGGTGAAGCGCTCATAGTGTCCCAGGTCCATGTCGGTCTCGCCGCCGTCATCGGTGACGAAGACCTCTCCGTGCTGGAACGGGCTCATCGTGCCTGGATCGATGTTGATGTACGGATCCAGCTTGATGAGGGTGATGTCGAGCCCGCGGTTCTCGAGCAGGGCACCGATGGATGCCGACGCGAGCCCCTTGCCGAGCGAGCTGACGACGCCGCCGGTCACGAAGATGTACTTGGTCTTCTTGGAGCGCATGACCCTTCCTGCCAAGAGACCCCCGGGGCGTCAATGATTCTGTAAGAATCGGAGGCTGGCTGCCCGGATCTGGAGCGCGGGCTGGGTTCAGTCCTGGCCGCTCTGGGAGCGGCGGCGCGACTCGGCGAAGTCCCGGGCGCGGGGCTCGAACTCGCGCTGGCCGAGCAGCGGGCAGTGCCGGCACGTCCAGCCATCCCAGCTCCGCTTCACCGCCAGGTGCAGGCAGCCGTCATAATTGGGACAGAAGAGGTTTCGTTGCACCTCCACGGTCCGCTCGTCGCGCAGGGCGGACGGGAGAGGGCTCGGGCAGGGTGTGATGGACAAGGCAGGGCCTCCGGCGAATTGAAAGGGCCTTCCCCCCAGGCGCCCCGTCAACAGGGAGGAGGCGCGCGCATTCCCGAAAAGAAGAAGGTCCGCCCGCCCCGCGCTCCCTGTCGGGACGGTGCGAGGGACGGGCGGACCCGAGAGGAGGCAGGCGGGGGAGGGGTGGGGCGCCTCAGGCCGCCACGAACTGGCGTTCCACCAGGCGGCGGTAGAGGCCCTCCTGGCTCATCAGCTCCTCGTGGCTGCCGCTCTGGGCCACCTTGCCTCCCTCCAGCACCAGCACCCGGTCCGCGCCGATGACGGTGGACAGGCGGTGGGCGATGATGAGGGTGGTGCGGCCCTTCATCAGCCGCTCGAGGGCGTCCTGCACGAGGTGTTCGCTCTCGGAGTCGAGCGCGCTGGTGGCCTCGTCCAGCACCAACAGGCGCGGATCCTTGAGGACGGCGCGGGCGATGGCGACGCGTTGCTTCTGCCCGCCGGAGAGCTGCACGCCGCGCTCGCCCACCAGGGTGCGGTAGCCCTCGGGGAAGCGGGAGATGAACTCGTGGGCATTGGCGGCGCGGGCGGCGGCCTCCACCTCGGCGTCCGTGGCGTCGGCGCGGCCGTAACGGATGTTCTCCGCCACCGAGGCGGCGAAGAGCATTGGCTCCTGGGCCACCGTGCCAATCTGCAGCCGCAGCCACTCCGGATCCAACGCGCGCAGCTCCTTCCCGTCCAGCAGCAGACTCCCCTCCTGTGGGTCGTACATGCGCGCCAGCAGCCCGGCGATGGTGGACTTGCCCGCGCCCGAGGGGCCGACGATGGCTACCACCTCTCCGGGCTGGAGCGTCAGGTCGATTCCCTGCAGCACGGGGATGTCCGGGCGCGAGGGGTAGGCGAAGCGCACTCCCTGGAAGTCGACGCGGCCCTGGAGGGCGGTGAGGCGCTCACCCCCGGAGGCGGGGATGGCCGGCTGCCGGTCGATGAGCTCGAAGACGCGCTCGGCGGCGCCCGAGGCGCGCATGAAGTCCGCCCACAGGTCCGCCAGGGCCGCCAGGGCGACGGCCACCATCAACGTGTAGATGAGGAAGGAGGTGAGCTCCCCCACGGAGAGGGCGCCGTCGAGCACCAGCCGGCCGCCATACCACAGCACCACCGCCGAGGAGATGTAGCCGGCGGAGGAGGCCCCCGCGAGGAAGAAGGCGGACTGGCTCAACCGCTTGCGCGCTAGCTCGAAGGCGTGCTCGGTGGCGGTGTCGTAGCGCGCCACCTCATGCCGCTCGGCGGCGAAGGAGCGCACGGTGCGGATGCCGGAGAGGCCCTCCGCGGCCACCTCGTTGGCGGTGGCGAGCGCGTCCTGGACCTGCTTGGAGAGCAGTCGCACCCGTCGGCCGTAGATGACGGCGCCCACCGCCACCGCGGGGACGATGGCCACCATCAACAGGGTGAGCGTCGGAGAGGTGTAGAAGAGCAGCGCCATCCCGCCCAGCGCCTGAGCGCCGTTGCGCAGGGCCATGGAGATGTTCACGCTCACGGTGTTCTGCAGCACCGTGGTGTCCGAGGCCAGCCGGTTGGTGAGCTCCCCCGTCTTGCGCTCGTCGAAGAAGCCAATCTCCTGGGACATGAGGCTGGAGAAGAGCTGCTGGCGGAGCTGCGTCACCACGCGCTCGCCCGAGGTGCTGAAGAGGTAGAAGCGCAGGGCCATGGCCAGCCCCTGCAGCAGGAAGACGGCCGTCATGCCCAGGGCGGCCTTGTCGATGAGCTCGCGCTGCCGGGAGCCGAGGGCCTCGTCGATGATGAATCCGATGGCCTTGGGGTACACCAGGGCCATGCCGCTGCCGATCAGCAGGAAGAAGGTGGCGGCGACGAGTCGGCGTGCCTGGGGACGGGCGAGGTCCAGGAGGCGGCGGATCGTCAGGCGGGAGAAGCGGGGCTTCTGGGTGGCTTCGGGCTTCTGGGAGGAGGGGGAGTCGGACACGGGCCCAGACTAACCCGGAGCCCCCTACCTCGCATGCATGGTTGGAGGGCAGGGGGCTCAGCCGCGCAGCAGCGCCTCCACCCGGGCCACGTCCTCGGGTACGTCCACCGCCACCGAGCGGCCCACCACCTGCCCGCAGCGGATGCGCACACCGTGCTCCAGCGCGCGCAACTGCTCCAGCTTCTCCGCCTGCTCCAGCGGCGTGGGCGCCAGGCTCGCCAGCCGCAGGAGGGTGTCCCGTCGGTAGCCGTACAGCCCCAGGTGGGCATGGCGCCGCACCGCCCCCGCCTCGGCGGGCTCGCGGACGAAGGGGATGAGGGCGCGGCTGAAGTAGAGCGCGTCCCCGTTGAGCGCCAGCGCCACCTTCACCACGTGGGGGCTGTCCACCTCGTCCTCCTCCAGCGGGCGCACCAGCGTCCCCATCTCCACGGTCTCGTCCCGGAAGAGGTCCGCCAGCACCCGGAGCGCGGCGGGGTCCACCAGGGGTTCATCCCCCTGGACGTTCACCCACACCTCGATGTCCGGGCGGGCGCGGGCCACCTCGGCCACCCGGTCCGTGCCGGTGGCGCACTCGGGCGAGGTGAGGATGGCGGTGCCTCCGAATCGCGCCACCGCCTCCTGGATGCGGGCGTCCTCGGTGGCCACCAGCACCTCGTCGAAGACGCGCGCCTCCTGACAGCGGCGCCACACGTGCTCCACCATGGGACGGCCGGAGATGAGGGCCAGCGGCTTGCCGGGGAAGCGGGTGCTGGCGTGGCGGGCGGGGATGACGGCGACGGTGCGGGGCATGGGGCGCTCTCTATCAGATTCGTGACGTCGCGCCGCCCTTCCGGGCGAGGGGCACTGGCCACCGGAGGTGCCATGCCTAGCTTTCCGTCAACGTGAAGAAGGTCCTCCACATCATCGGTGCGCGCCCCAACTTCATGAAGGTAGCGCCCATCTTCCGCGCCATCTCCGAGCGTGGAGCGCTCGCGCAGCGGTTGGTACACACCGGCCAGCACTATGACGTGAGGATGAGCGACATCTTCTTCACCGATCTGGGCCTGCCGGCTCCGGACATCCACCTGGGCATCGGCTCGGGCAGCCACGCGGAGCAGACCGGGCGGATGATGTCCGCGTTGGAGCGGGTGTTCCTGGGCGAGCAGCCGGAGCTCGTCTCGGTGGTGGGGGACGTCAACAGCACCCTGGCCGCCGCGCTGGTGGCGGTGAAGCTGGGCATCCCCGTGGCCCACGTGGAGGCGGGCCTGCGGAGCTTCGATCGCAGCATGCCGGAGGAGATCAACCGCATCGTCACCGATCGTGTGGCGGACCTGCTGCTGTCGCCATCGGCCGACGCGGACGCCCACCTGCTGGCGGAGGGGGTGGAGCCCTCGCGCATCCACCGGGTGGGAAACGTGATGATCGACACGCTGCTGGCGTGTCGGGACAAGGCCCTGCGGCTCCCCACGCTGGCGGAGCTGGGGCTGGCCCCGCGCGGCTATGCGGTGTGTACCCTGCACCGGCCCTCCAACGTGGACAGCCCGGAGGTGCTTCGGGGGTTGCTCGCGGCGCTCGGCCATGTGGCCAGTCGGTTGCCGGTGGTGTTCCCCGTCCACCCGCGCACCCGCGGACGTCTGGCGGATCTGCGGGCGGACGAACTGCTGGAGAGCACCTCGGGGCTGCGCCTGGTGGAGCCCATGGGTTACCTGGAATTCCTCTCCCTCACCGCGCAGGCCCGGCTCATCTTCACCGACTCGGGCGGTCTCCAGGAGGAGTCCACCGTGCTCGGCGTGCCCTGCCTCACCCTGCGCGAGCGCACCGAGCGCCCCGTCACCGTGGAGGTGGGCTCCAACACCGTGGTGGGGACGGAGCCGGCCCGCATCCACGAGGCCGCCGAGCGCATCCTCGCGGGAGAGGAGAAGCAGGGCCGGATTCCGGAGCTGTGGGACGGGCGCACCGGGGAGCGGATTGCCCGGGTGTACGAGTGCTTCCTCGGGGTGGAGGGGGCGACCCGGCGAGCGGCCGTATAGCTCCTGGAGGGATGAACACGTCCCCGCCTCGCCGTGTTAAGCGGGGAGCGCCCCATGCGTGCTCCGTCCACGGTGACAACTCCCTCCCGCGATGAGCCTCCCGAGGGCTACGTCGATCTCCCATTCGTCGTCGAGCCCCACTACGCCGGCTGGAGGCTGGAGCGCTATCTGCGCGAGAAGATCCGCCGGCTGGAGCCCTCGCGCCTGCGAGGCATCATCCAGCGCGGAGTGCGCTGCGAGGAGCGACGCCTCAAGCCCTCCACGCCCGTCTACCCCGGGCTCGCCTTCCGCATCCGCCGCCCGGTGAGCGCGGAGCCGGAGACGCCGACCTCGCTGCCCGTTGTCTTCCAGGACGACTGGCTGCTGGTGCTGGACAAGCCCGCGGGGCTGCCCATCCACCCCACCGCCCGCTACCACAAGGGCACGCTCGTCTCCCTGCTGCGCGAGCGCTTCGGCGAGTGCTTCGCCGAGCCCGCCCACCGGTTGGATCGGGAGACGAGCGGCCTCGTCGTCTGCGGGCGCACCACCGAGTCCTGCCGACTGCTGGGCCGTCTCTTCCTCTCCCGGGAGGTCCACAAGGAGTACCTCGCCCTCTGCGAGGGCCATCCCCCCGAGGACGCCTTCACCGTGGATGCTCCCATCGCCGAGGGCACCGAGCTCATCCGTATCGCCGTGCGGATCGACTTCCAGGTGGGCAAGGAGAGCCGCACCCGCTTCCAGGTGCTCCAGCGCTTCACCCGTGAGGGCGAGCCCTTCTCCCTGCTGCGCTGCTTCCCCGAGACGGGGCGCCAGCATCAAATCCGCATCCACCTGCGCGAGGCCGGCTTCCCCCTGGTGGGCGACAAGATGTACGGCCCGGATCCAGGCTACTTCGATCGCTTCAGCAAGCACTGCCTGGAGCCCGAGGCCTGGCTCCGGCTGCGCCTGCCTCGACACGCCCTCCACGCCGCCCGCATCTCCTTCCCCCACCCTGGCACCGGGGAGCGCGTCTCCTTCGAGGCCCCCCTGCCCGAGGACCTGCGGGACTTCCTGGGCGGCGAGCGCGTGGAAGCGCTCGGCTGAGCCGCCTTCAGGGGGAGGCTTCCTCTTCGGGGCCCGTGGCACCGAGCGCTTCGGTCTGCCGCACGAAGCTCGTCAGCCCCTGGGCGACGGACTCCTGGCGCAGCGCCTGGAGCTGGTCGTGCGCGGCCTCGGTCCTCCCCAGGGCCTGCTCGGCCTCCGCGAGCGCCAGCCGTGCCTCGTATTCCGCGAGGACGAGCCCCCGCCGCCGCGCCTCGTCGAGCACCTTCTTCAGCCGAGGCAGCGCGTTCGCGGGCTTGCCCTCCGCCGTCAGCACTCGCGCCATCACCACCGCGGCGCTCAGTCGTATCTGCGCCACCTGGCTGCGCGAGCCGTGCGTCTCGGCCTGGGTGCTCGCCTCCAGGGCCAGCGAGGGCTTCTTCAGCGACAGCCAGGCCAGCGCCAGGCCGATGTTGGCCTGGGCCTGCCCATCCGTCAGCCCCAGCCCATAGTAGGTGTCCACCGCCGTCCGCAGCGGCTCGAGCGCCTCCTCGGCTCGGCCCTCCTCCACCGCGAGCAGGCCGAGCGCCACCTGGGTCTCGGCCACCTCGCTGCGACCGCCCAGCTTCTGGCGCAGCTCCAGCGCCTCCTCGTAGTGGCCGCGCGCGCGCGCCAGCTCTCCCTCCAGCACCGCGACCGCTCCCGCTCCCATCAGGTTGTAGGCGGTGTAGCGGTGGTCCCCCGTCTGCCGCGCGATGGCCAGTCCGTCGGAGTAGCGGCGTCGGGCCTCCGCCACCTGGCCCTGGGCCAGGGTGATGTTGCCCAGCGTCCACTGACCCGCGCTGACGGCATAGCGGTACTCCGTCCTCTGAGTCAGGCTCAGGCCCTCTTCTCCCGGTGCCCAGGCACGCGCTGGCTCCCCGCGCAGGTTGTACAGTTGGGCGAGGTTGGTCAGCGTCAGCCCCTCGTTGCGCTGGTCGCTGAACTCCCGTTCGATCTCCAGGGACGCGTCGAAGATGGGCTCGGCCTCCGACAGCCTTCCCATCATCAGCAGGGTGTCGGCGATGTTCTGCAGCGCCAGCGCCTCCCCTGGCTTGTTGCCGATGTCGCGCCAGATGTGGCGGGCCTCCTCGAAGAGGCGGTGTGCCTCCTCGTAGTTGCCCTGCTCGTAGGTCACGTTGGCGAGCCGGTTGACCACCTGGGCCTCGGAGTCCCGGTCCTGCTCTTCGATGAAGGTGCGCCGGGCCTCGTGGCAGCGCGCGGAGGCCTCGCGGTGGTTGCCCAGGCGCAGATACGCGTTGCACGAGGCGAGGCGGGCGAGTCCCACGAGCAGGCGGGTCCCCTGGGCGATGCCCTTCTCCTCCGCGCTCGCGGCCAGGGCCAGCGCCTTCCTGTAGTTGGAGAGCGAGTGATGCACGTTGGCCTCGGCGAGATCCAGGCGCGCGTCCTGGGAGGCCGGTGCGGGCAGCAGGCGCAGGGTGGTCAGGGTGGCGAGCGCGTCGCGCCCCCGACTCGCCTGGGTCTGGGCCACGGTCAGCCGCAGGCCATGCTCGAGGTCGTCTGGGAAGAGGCGGGTGAGGGAGCGATAGCTCTCCACCGTCTTGGGCCAGTCCTTGTCCATCTCGTGCAGCCGCGCCTCCACCAGCAGTCGCTCCTCGCGCTCCAGTCCCTCGGCGAGCGCGTGGGCCCGGCGCGCCGCCTCCTGGGCCTTGGTTTCGTAGCCGAGCTGGGACCACGTCTCCGCCAGGGAGGAGTAGGCCAGGGCGAAGCGCGGATCGGCCTTCACGGCCTGGAGGAAGGAGTCCCTCGCGGCGCGTAGATCGAAGGCGCTCTGTTGCTCGATGCCCTCGGCGTAGAGCCGCAGCGCCTCGGCATTGGCGGGCAGCGGGGTCGCGGAGCGCTCGAGCCCGGGCCTCGCCGGGACGTTGGTGCCCAGCCGCTCCCGGAGCTGGACGCCCATGCTCGAGACGAGCTCGAGGATGCTGCGCTGGAGCCCTGTCTGTTTGAAGGTCGCCAGCGTCTCGTGGGAGGCGGCGTCCTGGACGTAGAGCACCAGTTGCAGCTTCCCCCCCGACTCCTCCGGCATCGCCATGTAGGAGCCATACACCACCAGATCCACCCCGAGCTGATCGTGGAGGCGCTTCAGGGTGTCCTTCGTCAGGCCGTTCGTGTCGCCCTGGGCCAGCTCCTTGCGAGCATGAGTGATGCCCTCCCCGGACACGATGCGGAGCTGCTCACCGAGGGCGAGCTCGGTGGTGAGCATCTCGGAGAAGGCGGTGGACATCCACGCCACGTCGACGGTGGGCTGGGAGATGTTGCGGAAGCCGAGCATCGCCACCGAGCGGCGCAGCGTCACCTGCTCCTTCATCGCCGAGGGAGCCGTCGGGTCCTGCCTCAGGGTGTAGCCGCCCAGCGCGGCGAGCGAGAGTCCACCCAGGGCGAGCAGCAGGCGCGGCAGCCTCTGGAAAGAGAAGGAGGCGCGCGCCGAGGAGACGGCGGGCAGCTCGGGGCTCGAGAGCAGGACGCGCCGGACCTTGGCGGTATTCGCGGGAGGGGTGAGCGGGGCCCGCCCGGGTCGGCCCACCTCGCACACCTCCACCGGCTCCTCCACCCCGGCCAGCAGGTAGAAGCCATGGGCGCGCCACTCCAGCTCCTCGCCCGGGTCGGCCAGGCCCACGAAGGCCCGGCGTGCCATGTCGAAGGCGGCGCGGGTGAGCAGTATCTGGCAGCCCCCGGCCAGCGACATGATGCGGGCGGCGATCAGCTTGGTGAGGCCCTCCACCTCCACGGGCTTGGCGCCCTGGGCCACCATCTCGGGCAGGTTCTGGCGCAGCACCACCTCGCCCAGGTGGATGCCCGCGCGCGCCTTGAGCGTCACCTGCTGCTCCCGCTCCAGCAGGGAGAGCTGCTCGTTGTAGTCGAGCGCGTAGCGGGCCGCGTCCACCGGCCGCTCGAAGAGGAAGAGGAAGCCGTCGGTCTTGTCTATCTCTTGCCCGCCGTACCGGCGCAGCCGCTCCCGGGCGAGCTGATCATGCCGGGCGAAGAGCTCGGCGGCCCGGGCGTCGCCCAGCGACTCGACGAGCCGGGTGCTGTCGATGAGGTCCAACAGCAGCACGGTCCGGATGGCCACGCTCGGCTCGTCGAGCATTCGCGGGGCCCGCATGGGCTGGGCGAGCGCGCGCACCACCTCGCGGGCATTGGGGAAGCGCCGCTGGGGGCGTGGTTCCAGGCAGCGGCGGATGACCATCTCCCAGACGGGGGCCAGGCCGAGGCCGGGGGAGGGGGAGGCCTCCGTGCCCTGCCGCAGCCGCTCCAGGAAGGCCGCCGCCGCCGAGCCAGTGGGATAGGGCAAGGGGCCGGCGAGCATCTCCAGCAGGACGATGCCGAAGGAGTAGATGTCCGAGAGGGGCGTGGGTGGAGCGCCGCTGAAGCACTCGGGCGCCAGGTGGACGGAGGCGCCGTGGCCCTGGACGCCGAGGTCCCACGCCCACACGGGCTCGACGAGCACGGCCTGGGTGCCCTCCATCGAGGGAACGAGCATCACCCGGGCGCTGCGGAAGTCTCCGTGGATCAGCCCCGCGTCGTGCAGGGCCGCCATCCCCTCCGCCATCTGGCGCACCAGCGGCAGGGCCTCCTCGGGGGAGAGGGGGCCGCGCCGCCGCAGCCGCTCCTCGAGCGTCTCCCCCTCCAGCAGCTCCGTGGCCACGAAGGGCAGCTCCACTCCGGAGTCCTCGTCCGGGTGTCGGCCCACGTCCAGCAGGCGTTGTATGTGGGGGTGGACGACGCCCCGTGCCCGGTGCAGCTCGCGCTCGATGCGCTCCTGGGCCTCCCGGTCCATGGCGCTGGTGCGGACGATCTTCAGCGCCACCCGCTGCTGATGCTTCATGTCCAGCGCTTCATACGTCTCATGGCCTCCCGAGAAGGCAATGGGGCGCAGGAGCTTGTAGCGCTCCATGAAGAGCTGCTCGCTGCCTGTCTGGGTCATCGGGGGCATGTCGCGGCGTCAGGTAGAGGGGATTGTGCCACACCCCGTCGCCTCGGAAACTCCCGCATTGATTGTGTGGGAGAGAGGCCCCTATGTTCCCGAGGACTCATGAGGGTCGCACTGGTAGTGATGCCGCTTGCGTCGGTCCATCGCCCGAGCCTCGCCGCGGGGTTGTTGCAGGCAGCGGTGAGGCGACGGGGCATCGACTGCCATACGAAGTACTTCAACGTCACCCTCTGGAAGATGCTGGGGCCGGAGGCCTATCGCTACTTCTGCCACGAGGCGCCCGTGACGGCGCTGGCGGGGGAGTGGGCGTTCTCCAGGGCGTATCACGGACGCCGGCCCGGGGCGCGGGAAGCGTATGAGCGGGAGGTGCTGGACTGTCCGGTGTGGGGGATGGCGCCGGAGAACCGAAGGCACGTGTGGGCCCTGGAGGAGGTGGCGCCGCTGTTCCTGCGGGTGGCCTTCGAGTCCTGCGACTGGGGGCGGTACGGGCTGGTGGGCTTCACCAGCACCTTCGAGCAGACGATGCCCTCGCTGGCTCTGGCGAGGATGATTCGCGAGCGCTACCCGCGGGTGAAGCTGGCGGTGGGGGGCGCCAACTTCGAGGCGGGGATGGGCCGGTACTACCTGGAGCGCTTCCCCTTCCTGGACTACGTCTCCACGGGAGAGGCGGACGTCTCCTTCCCCCGGCTGTGCGAGAGCCTGCGCGACGGGCGCGAGGAGGTGCCCCCGGGCTTCCTCTACCGGCGGAATGGAGAGGTGGTGGAGTCTCCTCGGCCGCGGGAGCCAGGCCCCGCGAGCAACCTGGACGCGCTGCCTACGCCCGACTACGAGGACTACTTCCAGGTCATCCGCGCCAGCGCGCCGGAGCTGGAGGCGGGGATGTGGTTGCCGGTGGAGGCCTCGCGAGGTTGCTGGTGGGGAGAGCACTCGCACTGCACCTTCTGCGGCCTCAATGGCGAGACGATGGCCTTCCGCCGGAAGAGCTGGCGGCGGGTGGTGGAGGAGACGGAGGAGCTGGCCCGGCGTCACGGCCCCGTGCCGTTGCAGTTCACCGACAACATCCTGGCGATGGAGTACTTCAAGGAGCTGCTGCCCTTCTGGGCGGGCCAGCCGTCGCGGACGGAGAAGTTCTTCGAGGTGAAGTCCAACCTCAAGCGCCGCCACGTGCGGCTGCTGCGCGAGGCCCGCATCACCCGGGTGCAGGCCGGGGTGGAGAGCCTGGCGGACGAGACGCTGAAGGTGATGCGCAAGGGGGTGTCGGGCGCGCAGAACGTGGCGCTGCTGCGCTGGTGCCACGAGCTGGGCGTGGAGCCGATGTGGAATGCCCTCTTCGGCTTCCCCCTCGAGGACCCGGCGGACTACGAGCGGATGCTCTCGGTGATGCGGAAGATGACGCACCTGCGGCCGCCGGACGCGTGCTCGCCCATCCGGATGGACCGTTTCAGCCCCAACCATGCGCGCTGGCGGGAGCAGGGCTTCACCCGCATCGAGCCCATGCCGGCCTACCGGCACGTCTTCGCCTTCGAGGAGGAGGTGCTGGAGGGCCTGGCCTGCTACTTCCGCTATGAGCACCCCCGCTTCGACGAGGTGCGCGCGCGTGGCAAGGAGCTGCGGACCTTCACCCGGCAGTGGTGGGGGCGCTACCTGGCACGCGAGCACGGCGAGCTCGCGGTGAAGCCGCATTGGCAGGGAGGGTTCGTCCTCGTCGACAGCCGCTTCAACGTGGAGCGCGCCAGCGAGCGTCTCACCGAGTCCACCCTGGCGCTGTTACTGGCGTGTGACGGGCCCTCCTCCCGCGAGAAGGCGCTCCGGGCGGCGGCCGAGGCCACGGGGGCGAGTGGTACGGAAGGACTCGAGCGGGAACTGGCCCGATTGCTCGAACGGGGCATCATTGCTCATCTGGGCTCGCTCCTGGTCACTCTGGCGCTGCTGCCGGAGGGGCTGCGGATGGAGCGGCTGTCGAGAATCAACTGACAACGCAACCAATGGAGGGGGAGATGTCGAACCAGACGAAGTACCTGCTGACGGTGGACTCGAAGACGGGGGCGGCCACGAAGCTGGAGCGGGTGGGCGAGGCCGGTGAGCTCACCGAGGTGCCCCTGAACACGCTGGCCGCCGCGTACGCGCAGCCGATGCCCGCGATGGGGACGCCGCCCGCGGCGGTGCCGGTGGTGCTCAACCTCTTCCTGGGTGGGTACCCCGCGGGCGCGCCGCTCGGTCTCATGGCGACGCCGGCGGGGTGGGGCATGGTGCCCTATGGCTACGGGCAGGGGTACGGGCCGATGATGCCTCAGGTCGTGCCGATGTATGGGCCGATGATGGCGTCGGCGCCCGTGGCACCCAGTTCCCCCGGGGCGGCCTCGACGATGTCGATACCCGGTGAGTCTCCCCTGCGGAGCATGGCGTCCGAGCCCACCGCGCCCGGCGGCGGCACCGAGTAGGCGCGCTCCCTGGCTCCTTCCTCCGTGAGGTGGGCGCCTATGCGAGCTCGGAGCCGTAGCGGTCCATCAACTCCAGCGTGGTGTCCACGTCGTCGCGAGTGACGGCGGGGTTGATGAAGAGCAGCCGGAAGAAGTTGGGCCGGCCCGCCAGGGGCTGGTAGCCGATCATCATCGTCCCCTCGCGCTGCATCCGGTCCTTGATGGCCACCGAGAGCTGGTGCAGCCGGGCGTGGACCTCGGGTGCGCTCCAGTCCTCCAGCGGGCGCAGCTCCGGCGGCACCCACCAGAAGCACACGTGGCTGAAGGATGGTGGGAAGGCCAGGCGGAAGCGCTCGTCCTGGCGCACGCGCTCCGCCGTGTAGGCCGCCAGCTCGAGGGCGTGCTCGAGCCGGTGGGCGAAGCCCGCGTCTCCGCGCAGCTTCCACGTCAGCCACAGCTTGACGCTGTCGGCGCGGCGGGCGCAGAGGAAGCTCTGTTCCCCCAGGTCCTCCTCCACGTGGTGCTTGTCCTGCTGGAAGAGGTAGGCCGCCCGGGTGGAGAAGCACTCGCGCAGCATTCCCGGGTGGCGCACCAGCAGCACCGAGCACTGCTGGGTGATGCCCAGCATCTTGTGCGGGTTCCACACCAGCGAGGCCGCCGCCTCCACGCCTCGCATCAGGTGACGGTGGCGCTCGGAGAAGAGGACCGATGCTCCATGGCATCCGTCCACGTGCAGCCACATTCCATGTGTCCGCGCCACCTCGGCCAGCTCGGGAAGGGGGTCGAACGCGCCCAGCACGGTGGTGCCGGCGGTGGCGTTGACGAAGAAGGGCCGCGCGCCCTGGTCCCGGGCCTGGCGTACGGCCTCCTCCAGCGCGTCGGGTCGCATGCGCCCGGACTCGTCGCAGGGCACCTTGACGAGCGACTCGCGCCCCATCCCCGTCAAGGCCATGGCGCGCTCGAGCGAGAAGTGGGACTGCTCGGAGGTGAAGGCGACCAGTCGGGGCCCGGCATGCATGCCCTCGCGCAGGGCCTCGGGCAGGGCGCGGTGGCGGGCCAGGTGCAGCGCCGAGAGGTTGGACATGGAGCCGCCCGGGTTGAGCACTCCCTCGGCGGGCGAGAGTCCGGCCACGCGGGCCAGCCGCGCCACCACGGCCTTCTCCATGAGGGTGAAGACGGGCGCCGCCTCGTAGGTGGCCACGGTGCTGTTGAGGGCTGCCGCCAGCCAGTCGCCGAGCACCGCCACCGGATCCGCCCCCGCGAAGTTCTGATTGAAGAAGCGCGGGTGCTGTGTGCGCACCGAGTACGCCAGCGTCGTCTCCACCGCTCGCACCAGCGCCTCCACCTCGAGCGGGGCCTGGGGCTCGTCCAGCTCGAGGCTCACGCCGGCCTGGCGGAAGGCCTCGCGGAGCTGCTCGGGCCCGGCGAAGCGCACCACCGGCGCCTCGCGGTCCGTGGAGGACGTGAGATACGTGCGCAGCAGCGCGCCCACGCGCTCGAGCAGTGCTTCCGCCTGGGAGTCCATCGGCTCGGCTCCAGGGGGCTCAGGCGCTCGCGACCTTCGGGGCCACGTCCTGGGCGGTGGTGAGCGAGGTGGTCTCGCCCAACAGGTACTGGCCGGAGAAGCACGCCGTGCAGAAGGTGGTGCGCTCGCGGTCTCCCATCGAGGCGCCCAGTCCCTCCAGCGAGATGTAGCCCAGCGAGTCCGCCGTCACGTAGCGGGCGATCTCCTCCACCGTGTGGCTGGAGGCGATCAGCTCCTGTCGGCTTGGCGTGTCGATGCCGTAGAAGCACGGCCACTGGGTCGGCGGCGAGGAGATGCGCAGATGGACCTCCACCGCGCCCGCGGCCTTGAGCATCTTCACGATCTTCCGGCTCGTGGTGCCGCGCACGATGGAGTCATCCACGACCACCACGCGCTTGCCCTTGAGCACCTGGCGCACTGCGGCCAGCTTCAGCTTCACGCCGAAGTGACGGATGGACTGCTGCGGCTCGATGAAGGTGCGGCCCACGTAGTGGCTGCGGATGAGCCCCACGTCATAGGGAAGCCCGCTCGCCTGCGCGTAGCCGATGGCCGCCGGCACGCCCGAGTCCGGCACCGCGATGACCAGGTCCGCTCCGGGCGTCGGCTGCTCGTGCGCGAGCTGCCTGCCCATCTCCTTGCGCACCTCGTACACGCTCGAGCCGAAGAGCACCGAGTCCGGCCGGGCGAAGTACACCTGCTCGAAGATGCACCGGCCCCGCCTGGGGGCGGGCGGCATGGGCTGGCTCGAGCGCAGCCCCGTCTCGTCGATGACCACCATCTCCCCGGCGTCGATCTCCCGGATGAACTCCGCCTCGATGAGGTCCAACGCGGTCGTCTCGCTGGCCAGCACCCAGCCGTTCTTCAGCATGCCCAGCACCAGGGGGCGGATGCCGAAGGGGTCCCTCACCGCCACCAGCTTGTTCTCCGTGAGGAAGAGGATGCTGTAGGCGCCCTTCACCTTGGAGAGCGCCTCGACGACCTTCTGCTCGAAGGTGGGCTGCTTGGAGCGGGCGATGAGGTGGATGATGACCTCGGTGTCCGCGTCCGACTGGAAGATGGCGCCATCCGCCTCGAGCGCGTCACGCAGCTCCTGCGCGTTGACGAGGTTGCCGTTGTGGGCCACGGAGAGGTGGCCGCCCACGTACTCCACCATCAGCGGCTGGGCGTTCTTGAGCTGGCTGACGCCCGCGGTGGAGTAGCGCACGTGGCCGATGGCCGCGGTGCCCGGCAGCTTCTCGAGGACCGGCGCGGTGAAGATGTCCGCCACCAGCCCCATCGCCCGGTGTGCCCGCAGGCCGTTGCCATCGGAGGCCACGATGCCCGCGGACTCCTGCCCGCGATGCTGCAGTGCATGCAGGCCCAGGTACGCCAGGTTGGAGGCCTCTGGATGGCCCATGATTCCAAAGATGCCGCACATGGCGCGTGCCTTATCCCCTTCGGGTTCCGAACGGAACAGGAACGGTTGCGCTGCGTGGGGCTATTCCGGCGGGAGGGGAGGGCAGGGGGGCGGACAGGCACCCGGAGACCCCCGATCAGCGGTAGGCTCGCCCCCCTCATGGCTTCCCGGCGGCGACTGCTGCGTACCCTCCTTCCCCTGGTGCTCCTCAATGTGGGCGCGGCGTACGCGCTCGCCTCGTGGAACTGGTGTGGGCGGTGGACGGAGAGTGCGCCGGTGCTGCTCGCGGAGGCGCGGGCGGAAGGCCCCTTGCGTGCCGGTGCGGCGAAGGTGCCTCTGACACCTCCCTACCCGGTGGTGGTGGCCGGTTACCCGCCGCCGCGCCCCGATGCCTCGAAGGGAGAGCCCGTTCCCCAGGCCCGAGCGGTGGTGCTCGCCGCGGGGGATATAAAGGTGGGGCTCGTCTCGTTGGAGCTCCTCCTGGTCCCCGACGCCCTCGTGGCGGCGGTGCGCGAGCGGGTGGCCGACCTGGGGTTGCACGGGGTGGTGGTGCTCGCCACCCACGCCCACTCCTCCTTCGGGGGTTATGACGCCCGGCTGATGGCGCAGCTCGCCGGTACCGGGCGCTTTCGCGAGGAGGCGCTGGAGGCGGTCGTCTCCGGAGCGGACACGGCGCTCCGGGAGGCCGCGGCCCGGCTCACGGAGGTCACGCTGGAGGTGGGCGAGGCTCACGAGCCGGGCTTCGTCCGCTCGCGCTCGGGAGGGGAGGCCCCGGAAGGCACCCTCACGCGCGCTCTCCTTCGCGGGGCGGAGGGGCCGGTGGCGGAGCTGCTGCTCTATGCCGCGCACCCCACGCTCGTGCCGCGCAAGCGGGCCCTGGTGGACTCGGACTGGCCGGGGCGCCTGAGCCAGTTGCGCGAGGAGCAGGGAGGGGTGGCGCTGGTGGTGCAGGAGTCGGTGGGGAATGTCTCGGTGGCCTTCTCCGAGGGGGAGGGCGTGGAGCGGGTGGAGGCCTTCGCGCGGGCGGTGGCGGGGCTGGCGGACACCGCGAAGCCGGTAGTGGCCGAGGCGCCGAGGCTGGCCTTCTCGCGGGTGGAGGTGGCGCTGCCGAGGCCGGATGCGTCGCGGCTGGTGCCGTCCTTCTCCCGGGCGGCAGGGGACAACTTCATCTGTGCCTCGTCCTCGAGGAAGGCGGAGGTGGGGGCGCTGGTGCTGGGGCCGCTGGAGCTGCTGCTCCTCCCGGGAGAGCCCACGGTGGGAGCTGGGGATGCGCTGCTGGAGCGCACGGGAGCCACCGGAGTTCTGGGGCTGGCCGACGGCTACGTGGGCTACGTGGAGCTGCCGGAGAGGGTGACGGCGGGCGAGGGGGAGGCCCGCCGTCAGTACTTCGCCCCGGCCCTGCTGGACAGGCTGGGGGCCGGGGCCGAGTTCGCCGCTCGCGCGGTGGGCGTCACGCGCTGAGGGCGTCGCTCAGAAGTCCGGGAACTCCGAGTCCTCGTCCTGCCGCTTCTTGAAGAGCAGGGCGGTGCGGCCCAGGAGCTGGGCCAGCTCGGCGCCGGTGCCCTCGGCCAGCCGCTGCGCGGCCTCCTGGCGCGTCTCCGGGCCCTCGTTGATCTTCACCTTGATGAGTTCATGGTCATGGAGCGCCTGCTCCACGGCGGCGATGACGCCTTCGGTGACGCCCGCCTGTCCCACGATGACCACCGGCTCCAGGTGGTGACCCATCCCACGCAGCAGGCGGCGCTGCTTTCCAGTCAACGGCAAGTTGCTTCTCCTCGTATGGGGAGCGCCCTCGGCGCTCCATGCGCGCGCACCCTACTTCCTTTGGGTCGCCAGGCGGATCTCCCGCTGCGCTTCAATGTGGTTGGGCTGGAGCTCCACGGTCTTCTGGAAGTGCTTCAGCGCTCCGGAGGCGTCACCGCACGACTTGGCGATCACCCCGAGGTAGTAGTGCGCGATCGCCACCTTGTCGTTCTGCTTCAGACAGTGGTTGATGTCGCGGAAGGCCTCGGCCTGACCCGTCCTCTTGTCAGGGTAGGTGAAGAAGCGGGCGTAGCCGCGCCAGGCGTAGAACTCGGGCTCCTCCGGGTTGAGCTGGATGGCCTCGTCCAGGAGCGCCACCGCCTCGGGGAACTTGCGAGCCTTGAGGTAGAGGCCGGACTTTCGGAAGAGCTCCTCGGCTTTGAGGATGGCTTCGACGTCCACCTCCTGCCCGCCGCTTCCTCCGCTCTTGAGTTCCTCGATGTATATGGCGCGGCTCTTGTCGTCCGAGAGCGTGCGGTAGGCCTCACCGATGTAGGCGAAGACGTCGGCCTTGAGCTTCTCCAGCTCGGGTGGGGCCCCGTGCGGCAGGGTGTCCGGGTGGTACTGCTTGGCCAGCTTGAAGTAGGCGATCTTCACCGCCGGGCCGTGGGTATCCGGTCCCAGCCCCAGACGCTCGAAGTAGTTCTGCTCCTTCAGCTTCTCGGCCAGCTCCCGGAGGATGGGAATCTCGTCGACACCCGGGGGTGAGGCCGAGGCCGCCGCGGGAGCCGCCGGGGCCGCGGTGGGGGCCGCCGGGGCCGCTGCGGGAGCCGCCGGCTTCGGAGCCGCCGGGGCCGCTGCGGGAGCCGCCGGCTTCGGAGCCGCCGGGGCCGCGGCCTGTGCGGCGGGAGGGGGGGAGGCCGGTGCCGAAGCCGGGTGGGGCGCCTGTGCGGCGGCGGGTGGCGGGTGTGCGGCGGCCGGAGGCGGGGTGGAAGGCGAAGGGCCTGCCTGGGGCGCGGCTTGCGGCTGGGGAGGCGGAGGCGTCGCGTGCTGGGGCACGGGGGCGAAGGACACCGCGTCCAGCTCCTTGAGGAGGAAGACGAGCCGTACCAGGTGCTCGGCATCCTGGGGGAGGTCCGAGAGGAGCTGGCCGAGTGAGCGCACGCCGTCGATGACGGAGAGAGCGCGCACCTCGTGGGGGGTGAGGCGCAGGTCGCTGGTGGCCACGCGGCCGCCGGACTTCATCACCGCCAGCTCTTCGACTGGCTCGAGCCGGTGCCGGAGATCCGTGGGAGGGATGTGGCGGACGAGGTCACTCAGCACCGCCCACCTGTTGCCGAGTGGCATGGCCTTGTGGGCAGGCAGCTCCTTCGGCTCATAGGTGAAGGTGCCAGCGTCGGCACGCAGGCCCTTGAGGAGGATGGACTGGGCGCGTTGGCCGAGATGGGTGAAGGCGGTGGCTGGCTGGAGGAGGCCGAGGCCGAAGAGGGCACCGAGCACCTCGCCGCCGAAGCGATCCTTGGCGGCCTCGGCCTGTCGGAACTGCTCCTCGGTGATGAGCCGGGCCTGGATGAGCGAGGTGCCCAGCGCGTCTTCGGGGCTCGAGGAGTCGATGAACTCGGGGTTGCCCTTGCGGAAATGCACGCTGACGGTGCAGTCGGCCAGGGTGAGCGTGAGGAGACCGGTGTTAGCCCCCGCGGCCAGCAGCCCATACAGACGCACGGGCGAGTAGGCCT
>QKJM01000655.1 GCA_003249315.1 Archangium sp. | reverse complement strand
CGCACCAGGGTTGCGCGTGTGTTGGCCTCCTCGAGGACTCCCAGGGCCAGGGTGATGGCCTCCGCGACGGATTCTCCGTCATGGTCTCCGCGAGCCTCCTCTCGCACGAGCTGTTGCTCCAGGCGTCTGGCGCTGGTGGCTCCACCCAGCTCGCCCAGGCCGAAGACGGCGGCCTGGCGCACGAGCCCGTCCTCTTCTTCCAGCATGGCCTCCAGAAGGGCCCTGGCCTTGCGTGGCCCAGGTTGCCGCACCAGGGCGCGCGCCCGCTCCTCCTCGCCGAACCTGTAGGCCGCGAGCAGTTCGTCCTTCCACGCATTCACGTCCAGCTTGTTCGCCATGGCGTGTCCGGTCCTTGCTCTTTCTAGGGGAAGATCACGCTTGGGGGAACGTGCCGCCGCACCAACGTGCCGTCGAGTCGGTACAACTCATGGATGGCATCGGGGTCTGCTCGCTTCAATGCCTCGAAAGCCTCAAGCTCACGCTTCATGTCGCGAGGGTTGGAGACATAGTTGATGTTGTGCCTTGTCCCATCCTGTCTGACTGAAGATACATCGGGACGCCGGGAGCGGACGCCTTTGACCGGTCTTGGATCGGCGCGGGGCTGACGTGCCGCATTCACCTGGAGTTTGTTCTTCCGCAAGTCTGTGTGTCCCGCTGCATCGCGCGTGGCCAGTTCGTTCTCGATGGCCTCATTGTGCTGCGGGTTCTTCCGGGTGTGCGGAGGGCCGTAGCGGGTGGATGGCTGAGAGGTGCTGCTGGGGGCTCCGCCAGAAGAACTCGTCGCGCACAGAGCCAGGCCGGAGCAGGCGGCGATGCCTGCGGAGACGCCGGAGACGAGGAGGGAGCCGTCAGCCACTACCTTGGCGGAGGAGGCGGAGTGCTCGAGGAGGACGAGGCCCTGAGGGGTGGAGGGAGGGAGGAGGCGCCAGAGCCCGCCCTCGGGAACCTGGGGAATGAAGCGGGCGAGGCCGAGGGTGGCCACCGTCACCAGCACGCGCAGGTAGGTGCCGCCCATGGCCATGCCGAAGCGGGCGGAGGCGGCCTCCAGTTGCTCGGGAGAAGAGGCAGCCTCCACCTCCCGGTACAGGCGCAGGCAGGCCATGGCCACCTGGCCGAGCTCCACGAGGCCGACGGCGAAGGAGAGGCGGAGGGTGAGGGTGGCGGCGAGCGCTTTGGTGAACACTGGCTCGGGAGCCAGCCAGGCGGCGAAGTAGACGACGAGGGAGAGGCAGACGCTGAGGACGAAGGCGGGGGAGGTGAAGAGGGCGATGGCGGCCTCGCGGATGCCGTCGGCCATGTAGCGAGTGGAGAGCTGGAGGGCGAGGAAGAGGCGGCTGGAGGCGAGGGACGCTGGGAGTGGGAGGAGGGGAGGACCGAAGCGAGAGAGGAAGTCCTCGCGGAACCGAGCCTCCCAGCCGGAGGCAGGGCGCTGGGAGTGGGGTTGAGCGCCGGCCACCTCCAGCAGCCGCAGCCGAGGGCCCGTGCGGGGCCCGATGGAGGAGAAAGCGTCGAGGAGGGGGCGCACCTCGGAGAGGGAGAGCACTTCGAGGGAAGGCTGTGGAGGGCGATGAGGGAAGAGGAAGAGCCAGTGCTCCTCGTCCCCCTCGCGAAGGCCCACGGGCAGAAGCGGCGGGTGGGCGCGGCCTGTTGGTGCCAGCCGCTCCTGCATGGGGGAAAGGGAGGCCTGGGGTCGTGGGGCGTCGCCGCTGCCACTGTCGCCGTGCCGAGGCGCCCTCGGTGTGTCCTCTCCACGCTGCGCCACCGCCGTGGCGACACGCCCGCGCGCGGTGGTGCATGAGGCGGACAGCAGGACGAAGCTCATGGCCAGGGCCAGGCACTTCAGCGAGGGGGTGTTCCTCATGCCTCGGGAGCTTGCCTCAAGTGTCCTGCTGCGCGCATCGGCACATCGTGAGCACCAGGATTGGAGCATCGTGAGCAGAGGGTGGGCGCTCCCTGCCCGGCCACTTCGCCACGCCTGCCGGCGAGGTGCGGCTGCTCACCGTGAAAGCCTTGCTGCCCGCGGAGCTGGCATACCCGCTGGAGCACGGCGCCGAGGGCCAGGCCGAGCTGGCGCGGCGCTTCACCGAGAGCGGCGAGGAACACCTGGCTCGTGCGAGGCGCCGGGCTGTCGTGTAGCGCTACCCCCGTTTCCGGAAGGCCTCACAAGGGTCCTCCCGCTCCGTGGCCGGCGTGAACCAGACATAGTCGAACGGCAGCCTGCCGCCGGTGTCCTCTGGTGCGTAGTCCGCTGGCTCGTTGGCTTCGGGGGAGACCTCCATGAAGGCCACGCTGCGCACAGTGAGCCCGGGAGCCCGCCGGGCGAGGTGCGCGGGGACGCCTCGGTCGGTGCGCGCGTGTCCGGCTCCGGTGATGAGGAGGGCGCCGTCGTTCGTGGTCGTCTCCAGCAGTCGGTCGGCCATCCGCGCATCACGCGCCCGCTGGGCCAGCGCCATCGGCTCGAGCAGGGGCTCTGGCAGGTGCCCGCAGTGGGCCTCGTGCATCTCCTGGCGCATGGCGCGCGCCACGTCCTCGGGGAGTGGCTCGTCGAGCCCGAGTCGTGCGCGCAGCTCCGGCTCCAGCGCTTCGCTCCCATGGCCGATGAGCGCCCTCACCTGGGCCAGCGGGAGGTTGGCGCCGATGATTCGCAGCCCGCGCCAGGCGCCCACCGCGAAGAGGGGGCGGTAGAGCGCCCAGTCGGGCCAGCCGCTGGATTCCCAGGCCACCGCCTGGGCGATGGCATCGGGCTCTCCTGGAGAGTGCGCGAGCGCCGCGTCCACCGCGGGCTGCTGCTCGGTGTCGAGCATCTCGAAGGCGAGTGCGGGCCTGCGCCCGGAATCGGAGAGGCTCCGCACCAGCTCGGCCTGCAGGAGGTGGTGGTCGGGGTTGTCGTGTTGCTCACCCAGCAGCACGAAGCGGGCCTGTGCGAGCGCCTCTCGCAGCTCCCTCTCCTCCACCCACCGGCCGCGCCGCGCGTCCCAGATGCGGCCCACCAGCGGGTGCTCCCGGTGCTGCGTGCTCCGCCAGCTTCGCTCGAGAGGCTCGGCCGGGCTGGGACGGTGCGTCGCGGTGGAGGCCGTGCAGCCACAGGCCAGGAGGAGGAGGCAGGCGAGGAGGGAGGGGTTCATCGGGTGGAGGGTGGGCATGGCGGAGGAGGCGCGCCACGAGTGAAGTGTTCGAGCGCCCGGCGGCCAACATCCCGGGTTGTCTCGAGCGGGGGGTCTGGAGTCGGGCGGCGGACTGCGCTACGCCCCTCCGGGTACACCCTGGAGGAGGAGCGCGTATGAACGAGCGAGAGCTGCTGATGATTCCTGGCCCGGTGGAGTTCGACCCGGAGGTGCTGAGGGCGCTGGGGGCGAAGACGGTGAGCCACGTGGCACCGGAGTTCATCGCCACCTTCGGCCGGGCGCTGAAGCGGCTGCGGGAGGTGTGCCTGGCGCCCTCGGCGCAGCCCTTCGTGGTGGCGGGCAGTGGGACGCTGGCCATGGAGATGGCGGTGGCCAACCTGGTGGAGCCGGGGGAGCGCGCGCTGGTGGTGAACACTGGCTACTTCAGCGACCGGATGGCGATGATGCTGGAGCGCTACGGAGCGGAGGTGGTGCAGGTGCGCGCCGCGCCGGGGGAAGCGCCGGAGGTGGGGGCGGTGGAGGCAGCGCTGGCGGAGGGCCGCTTCAAGGTGCTGACGGTGACGCACGTGGACACCAGCACGGGGGTTTTGGCACCGGTGGAGGCGCTGGTGCGGGCGGCGGGGAAGCACGGGGTGCTCTCGGTGGTGGACGGGGTGTGCGCCACGGCGGGCGAGTCCTTCCATCAGGACGCATGGGGGGCGGACGTGTACCTCACGGCGAGCCAGAAGGCGGTAGGCGTGCCGCCGGGGCTGGCGCTGCTCACGGTGGGGCCGCGGGCGATGGCGGCGTGGAGGACGCGACGCACGCCGGTGCGCTCGGTGTACGCGGACTTCGCCGAGTGGCTGCCCATCATGGAGGCGTATGAGGCGGGTCGGCCCTCGTACTTCGCCACGCCGCCCGTCAACCTGGTGTGCGCGCTGGAGGTGAGCCTGGGGCAGCTCCTGGCCGAGGGGATGGAGGCGCGCTTCGCCCGGCACCGACACATGGCGCGCGCCTTCCGCGCGGGGTGGAGCGCGCTGGGGCTGAAGATGTTGCCGGTGAGCGCGTCCGTCACCGCGAATACGCTGAGCGCGGTGTACTACCCGGACGGGGTGGACGCGGCGTTGTTGGGCCGGGTGCGCGAGCAGGGGGTGGTGCTCGCGGGCGGGCTTCACCCCGAGCTGAAGGCGCGCTACTTCCGCGTGGGGCACATGAACGTGGTGGGCCCCGGGGATGTGCTGGCCACCGTGGGCGCGGTGGAGCGGGCACTCGCGGCGGCGGGACACCGCACCGAGCCCGGTGCCGCCGTGCGCGCCGCCCAGGCCGTGCTGCTCGCGTCGGACATGTGACGGTAAAGGGAATACTGCGAGAGGCATACAATGGCCTTGCTATGT
Source organism: Archangium sp. (assembly GCA_003249315.1). GTDB lineage: Bacteria > Myxococcota > Myxococcia > Myxococcales > Myxococcaceae > QKJM01. The sequence goes on along the minus strand of QKJM01000655.1, from coordinate 1,628 downwards.
TCGGCTCTTCGTTACCGAAGTGCGGAGCTTGCGTACACTGGACTTTTGCCCCTCCTGGTCGTGATGTTGGCCGGGTGTGCAGTCCGAGAGCCACTCGGTGGCGTCCTGTTGAGGACGGAGAAGAAGGAAGCCTACTCATCGTTTGCGGTGAGACGGCAGGCGCATTTCGCTTCTGAAGGCGGTGAGAGGGGATATGCGAGTGCGGCCATTGCAGGCAGGGGCATGGTGGTCGTGGGTCCTGGGGAGCTGGAGCCTGCTGCTGATGCGCCGAGTATCTGGCACGAAGATAGGGCGAAAGACCGGGCGCGTGAGCTCGAGGAGTTACGTGTCTGGGGGGTGGCGCAGCCGGTGCGGCAGCAGGGGAATGCGCTGGCGGCTCGGAGGGCGGAGGCCGAGAGGGTCATTGCCCAGATACTGGGCGTGTGCAGTGGAATCAAGGAGGTGGGGACGGAGCTGACCTTCTCCTACTGGTCTGAGGGGGGCGTGCTGACTCTGGTGGGCTACCATGACGAGAGCGGCGAGGGGCACACGGGAGGGCCCGCGAACCGAGAGCGGCTGATAAAAGTGCTGCGGCTCATCCTTCTTGGCGAGAGCATGCTCAGACACACCGGGGAGGTGATACTCAGACTCAAGAGGGAGGAGGCGAACTGGGCGGTGGCTCATGAAGTGATGAGCCAGGGAACTCGCCCAGCAGAGGCGAGAACGCTACCAATCTCTGTTCAAGGCACCCCGGCTTCGGCATTCCTCACGCTGCACGAAGCGGCCAAGAAGTGGCTGCGTACGGTGGAGGTGCGCCCTGGGGGCGCAGCGCGGGGCGAGTATGTGGTTCGCCTGGAGGATGGCCGCCTTGTTTCGTGGGAGTTGCGCGAATTCTCGCGTACGCACCCGGGGCGTGGAGTACTGCCGCTGGCATTGCCGGCTGATGTGACAGAGCGCGTCACCCGCGTACTGCTTCCCTTCATGGAGGGACTGGGCCCTCGCGCTGTGCGCTTGGTTCTGCTGGCCGAGCACCGATCAGGAGATGCTGAGGCGCGCGGTCGGGTGTTGTCTGCCTCGGTGGAGCGAACACCGCTCACCCCAGAGTTGAGCTGGTACCGGGCCATGCACGAGGCCACGTTGCTTCGTTGGCGCGAAGGGATGGTGGAGAGCAGTGCGTGGTTGGCGCAGAAGGGCGTCGAGGAGATGGCCCTCTGGTTCGTGGGGGGCATGGTCGCGCATGGTGCCAGCTTCTTCGCCTTGCAAGGCCTGAAGCAGGTGCCGCGGGCATTGGGCGGAGCCCCGAAGCTGCTGCTGGCTGGCTTCGCACCTTGTTGAAACGGTTGTCGGTCGATGAGAGGAAGTCCTTCGAGCGGCTGTGGAGCAAGGTGCAGTTGGAAGGGGAAGCGGTCCTGACCCGGCACGAACGGGAGACGCTTCGCGGTTTGATGCTGCGCATCGAGCAGATCGCCCAACAGCCGCTCGACACCGTACAGAAGAGAAACCTTCGTGCCGCAGCTCGGGAATATTATGAAAAACTATATCCAGGACATGCTCAATTGTTGAGAAAGGGGCGGCTGTACCCCATTCATCATAGGTGCCCGCTCCAGTACGCCCATCTGTTCCCGGATGAGAACATCAATGCTGCGGAG
>QKJM01000590.1 GCA_003249315.1 Archangium sp. | reverse complement strand
AGGCATGGGGGTTCTTCCCTCCAGGGTGGGCTCCGGGCTTCAACGGACCGCGAGCCAGAAAGTTCTGGCTCGCTTCGTTCCAGACCCGGACGGACTACTGCTCCAGGCGCTTGATGTCCCCACAGGCGATGTACGAGGTGCCTCCGGGACCCGGTATCACGTCTTCCACCACATACAGCGTCCCCTCCTCGCGGATGCTCCGGGGGAAGCGCATGTTGAAGTCCGGATCATACCCGTCCGACACGACCCGGGCCCGCAGCTTGCTGCCCTCCTTCACGCACTGCACCAACACCCCATTGCCCACGGCCGTCGTAGCCGGCAGGTCCGCCGCCGTCCCCGTCACCTTGGACGCCGTCGGCTTCCCGCTCCTCGCACGAGACGTCGAGGCCGCACGCGCCGCCCGCTCCTCGCCCGGTCGCACCAGCCGCTGGATGTTCCCCTCCACCCGGTAGAAGCCTCCCGCCGCCTGCACCAGCTTCTCCACCACGTACCGAACCCCCTCCTCTCTCAGGCTCCGGGGGAACTGCACGTACATCCCCCCGTCATACCCCTCCGACACCGGCCGCACCCGCAGGCGCCCCCCGTCCTTCGCACACTCCAGCACCACCCCACTCCCCGCATCCGACACCGCCGCCAGCGTGTCCGCCGAGCCTCCCGCCGTCCCTCGCAGCCGCAGGTCTCCTCGCACCCGCGTCCCCGCCTGGTACGACTGATCCCTCAGCTCCTTGCGCAGCTCCGCGTCGTACTTCTTCTTCTCCAACTGCGTCGCGAAGTGCGCGAGCTGCTCCATCTCCTCCGCGATGTCATACGAGGCCTTGTCCACCCCCAACGACAGCTCCGCCAGCATGTCCCGCAGCAGCGTCGCCGCGTCCGCGTGCTTCCCCTTGTCCGCCAGCGCCACCGCCTCGTCCTTCGCCCGCGCGATCCGCAGCTTCCGCGTCTGCTCCACCACCTTCCCGTCCACCGGCGCCGCGCCCGCCTCCGCCGCCGTCCCCAGCGTCACCATCAGCGGCAGCTCTCCCGTCCGCTCCCGGATCGCCCCGTCCTCCACCGCCTGGTAGCGGTACTCCAGCGTCGCCACCTTCATCGGCCCCTGTGCCCCACCCGCCTCCACCGACAGCTCCAGCGCCAGCTCCCTCGGCTCCGTCGCGTAGACGTCTCCCAACCCCACCTCCACCTCCTGCCCGCGCGCCTCGAACCGGTAGCGGTTCAGCACGCTCGACACCTTCACCTCCGGCGCCGGCTTCAGCGTCACCACCAGGTTCTGCCCCACCAGCGAGGACAGGCCCTCCATCTCAATTCCAAACACCTCCGCCGCGTCCTGCGGTGTCTGGATGAAATAGAAGTGCCCCTCGCCCGCGTTCGCCATCCCTATCAACAAGTCTTCGTTGAAGTTGCGGCCGAAGCCCAGCGTCGTCGTCGTCACCCCCGCCGCGGCCTTCTCCAGCGCCGTCGCCACCAGCTTCTTCGGATCCGTCACCCCCATGTTGGCCTGGCCGTCCGTCAGCAGCAGCACCCGGTTCACCCGCTCCGGCGTCTGGTTCGCCTGCACGTGCCCCACCCCCTTCAGCCACCCTCCGCTCAGGTTCGTGCAGCCGCCCGCCCGCACCTTCCCCAGCGCCGCCTCGATGGCGGCCCGATCCTTCACCTGCTGCGGCGCGACCACCGTGTCCGCCCGGTCGTCGTACGTCACCACGCTCAGCCAGTCCTCCGGCCCCAGCCGCCCCACCAGCTTCTTCGCCGCCGCCACCGCCTGCTTCAACGGCGTGCCCGCCATCGATCCGCTCCGATCGATGACGACGCTCAGGTTCAACCCGCGCCGCTGCTCCGCCGGAGCCTCCGCGGAGAACGACACCAGCACTTCCACCTTCGACGAGGTGCTCACCGGAAGCACCGGACGGCCGAGCGTGAACTGCACTTTCATGGGTAGGGCCTTTCGTTGGAGACGCGTAGCGTAGCCTCCACCTCCGACACCTGGGAAGCGGGTACCCCACGAGCTCCTGGCCCCGGGCTCTGGTCAGCCACCCCCTCGGGCCAGCGCCAGCGCGGCCAGCGCCAGGCCCGCGGGGATCGTCTGGATGAAGAAGATCCGTTTGTTGACCGTGAGGCCCCCCCAGAGGCCCGCCACCACCACGCAGATGAGCCCATAGAGCTTGAACGCGTGGGAGAGTTCCGGACTCGGCAGGAACAAGCCGAGCAGCAACGCGGCGACCAGGAAGCCATTGTAGAGGCCCTGGTTGGAGGCCATGGCGGCCGCCTGTTCAGCGAACTCCCGGGTGATGGGGAAGACCTTGTGGGCACGCTTCTTCCACAGGACCATCTCGAGCAGCACGATGTAGACGTGCTCCAAGGCCACCAGCCCGATCAGCACCTCTGCGACTGTCTTCACGTTCAACATCCTTCCAGCGCCCAGCAGTCTCACAACCCCGAAAGCGCGAAAATCCTGCGTCTCCGTAACAAACCTCCGCAGGATTTTCACCTCGGATCCTTGGGCGCCTTCATTATTTTCACAATCCTACAACGTGGCGCAACGGTTGCAGGAGGCTGCGGCACCCGCTCGGAAGGACTCGATCGGGCGGCCATCACCATCCACTCCGTTCGGGAGAAAAGGACCCCATGCACTCCAGGAAGCCCTCCATCTCACGCACGCTCATCAGGAGCCTGTTCCTGCTTCTCACGCTCGCCCTGGCACGGGGAGAGGCGCTGGCGGCCGGCACCGAGACGCTGGTCCGCTCCAACCTGGCCGATCCGGACGTCCTCATCGAGGGAAGCACCGCCTACCTCGTGGGCACGGGCAACAGTATCTATGTTCCCATCTACCGCTCCACCGATGGGATGAACACCTTCTCCTTCCTGAGGGACTACGATCCGAGCTCATTCGGCACGGGCTACAAGTACTGCGCGGTCTGGGCGCCGGATCTGACGAAGATCGGCACCACCTACTACCTGACCTTCAGCGCGAGCCGGGTCCTCTCGAGCCAGACCTGCTCCGACACCAATCCAACCATCTACTACGCCACCGGTTCCAGTCTCACCAGCCTCGGTGCACCCCAGGAGCTCTACATCAGCGATCAGGCGCCGCGCTCCTATCCTTATTCGTATGGAGCATGCCCGCCGCAGGGGTGTCTGTACGGAATGCGCATCGACTCGTCGATCTTCGCCACGCCCACCAACAACTGGGTCTCGTACACCTGGTTCACGGGCAGCGGCAACGCCAACGCCACGTTCGACCTCGGCAACCCCACCGCCATCATCCAGAATACCTACCCGGTGGATCCCTATGAGCAGGGCATCAACGAGGCGCCGGACATCATCCAGCACTCCAACGGCTCCTACTACTTCTTCTACAGCTCCGGCGTCTTCAACGGGCACTACCGTGTCCACTACATCAAGTCCAACACCGTGCAAGGGCTGACGCGATCCGCTGGCTCCTATCCGCTGACCTTCCCCATCTACTGGAGCAATGGCAAGCTGAAGGAGAACGCCGGCCACAGCAGCGTCGTCAAGTATGGGAATGACTATTACATCTTCTATCACATCGGGGTGTTCAACTCGAGCGGGGTCATCACGGCCAGGCACACCTACAAGTCCAAGCTCGTCTTCAACGCGGATGGCAGCATCCAGCCGCTCTACGAGAAGCTGCACAACGACGCCATCTCGGTGCGCTACAGGAACGTCCACAGCGGGCTCTGCATGGACGTGTCCGGTGGGAGCTACGACCCGTCCGCGAACGTGCAGCAGTGGAGCTGCCACACCCTGTGGCCGGAGCAGTGGGACCAGATGGACATGGGCGGTGGCTACTTCATGATCCGCAACCGCCAGAGCGGGATGTGCCTGGAGCTCGACGGGTGGAACACCAACAACGGGGCCAATGTCACCCAGTGGTACTGCCACGGCGGCAACAACCAGCTCTTCAAGTTCATCCAGGCCTCGGGCGGGAAGATGATCCAGTCCAAGCTGAGCGGCCGGTGCGTGGAGGTTGGCGGCTGGAGCCAGACCGCGGGAGGCAACATCATCCAGTGGGATTGCCACGGCGGTAACAACCAGCTCTGGAACGAGTACTGATATCTGAAGGCATGGGCCCACGCTCCGCAGGCGGCGTGGGCCCGCCAGCCCTACCCCCGTCGCAGCAGGCCGTGCGCAAGCCCCTCGGCGAGGACGGAGGGAGGCACCTCCTCCGCCTTCCGCGCTCCCTGCACCAGCGAGCGCAGAACCTTGGCCAGCGCGGGCGGCACCGTCACCACCTCCAGCCCCCTGCCCTTTCGCCGCACGGCGAAGCTCCACGGGCCCGGAGCCGGCCGCCGGGCCACCTGCTCCAGGGACTCCAGCCCGCTCACATCCAGCACCTCACACGCCCAGGCCCTCCCGATGAGGTGGCGGCGCAGCGACTTCGCGGCGAAAACGACCTCCGTCAGATCCACCGGGAAGGAGCCCATACGCACCTCCTCGGCCAGCCCTACCTGCCCCGGGCCGGGCGCGGGCACCGGCCGAGCGAAGGCCGAGGGCAGGAACGTCTCGAATGAAAGCACCGCCGCCACTCCTTCGTCCGGCTGCTCGCGCAGGCGCCTCCGGGCCCAGGCCGCGAAGGCGTGCCCCACCGAGCGCCCCAGCCCCTCGAAGAGCTCGCGGAACTCCCGGGACGCGGTGAAGGCACGCAAGTCCTCTCGCGTGCCCGCAAGCAGCAGCCGCGTCACCGGCCAGTCCCTGTCCAGCTCCTGCGCCACCACCGCCAGGCGGAAGTCCGTCTCCGCCCGCGCTCCCTCCACGTCCCCCTCCGTCTCCGGCTTCGCGCCATAACCAACCTCGAAGAGGCTCCACGCCTGGCTCTCGCGAGCAAGGACCGGGGCGGGCTCCTTCACGGACTCGAGCGCGAGCGGCGGCCGAGGCCCGGCGGGCACCAGCCGGCGCAGGCGACGCAGCGTGAGCGCCGCCACCTCCGGTGGGTGCCCATCCCCCTCGAAGGTGAGCGCCCGCAGCGAGGTACACCGAGGCAACAGCCGCTCCAACAGCTCGAACAGCTCCTCGCGTACCGGCTGGGTATGATCGTCCACGTAGAAGCCCCGGCCGCCTCGACGGGTAATCACCCCTCCGGCGATGTGGATCTCGATCACCTGCTCCAGGGGAAAGTCCGAGAGCCCTTCGTCCAGCGGCAGCCCCGCGGCGAGCTGGTAGCTGAGCAGGTGACCCAGATCGAGCAACAGCGGCAGTCGGGTCCGCGCGTGCATGCGCGCCATGAAGTCCAACACGTGCAGCTCGCCGCGCTTCGCGAAGGCAGCGGGGTTCTCCAGCGCCAGTGGGACGGAGAGGTGGGACTGGACATGGAGCGCGTGCGAGACGCAGTCCCGGAGGCCAGCCTCGGTGAAGGGAGGCGTGAAGAAGAGGTAGCCAGGAAAGGGCTGCCCGCCCGAGTGCCACCAGCCGATGTCGTTGCCCACCCAGGCGCTGCCCACGGTGCGCGCGTGCGTGTCCAGCTCCTGGAGGACCTGCACGGGCTCCAGCTCGGGGCCGTAGAGGTTGAGGTGGACGGGATGGAAGAGGACGGGCACGTCCTGGCGGTGCTCCCACAGCTCGGGGAAGAGCGTGGCGTGGGCGCGCGTCTCTTCGAGGGAGAGGGGCGCGCTGTACTCCACGAAGTCGAAGAGGCCTGGCTCCTCCGCGAGCAGCCGGTAGGGGTGCGGCTGATCCGCCGCGTCGAGGTTGCTGCTGAGGCCCAGGCCTCGCCAGGGAAGCTGCCAGACAGTCGCGTCACTCATGGGGCGCCCACCCTACAGTGCCCATGACGCATCGGATACCTCCGGCTCCACCCCGAGCGCTGTGTCATCCGAGGCCGCTCTCCGGGTAATGTACCGAGCCAGATCCTGGAGTCGACCGGTCGTGAACACCCACGCGCAGCACCTTTCGGAGAGCAGTCATACCCCCGCCCCCGGAGTGGCCCGGCTCGCCTTCGAGCGAGTGGGCCATCGCACCGTCGTGCGCACCGCGCTCGCCCACAGCCCGCTGCGGCTGCTGACGCCGCGCAACCACGGACACGCCGCCTGGGTCTACACCAGCTCGCTCGGAGGGGGACTGGTCGATGGCGATCACCTCACGGTGGGCCTGGAGGTGGGCCAGGGCGCCACCGCGCTCCTGTCGAGCCAGGGTGC
>QKJM01000127.1 GCA_003249315.1 Archangium sp. | reverse complement strand
GAGTCCCTGGGCGCCTAGGCCACCGCCACCGGCACCTCCCCGGGTGCCGGCGTGGCGGCCGTCGCCTGCGTCACTCCCGTCACCTCCCGGGCGAGCGCCTCCAGCGTCTCCGGGTGCTCGCGCAGCCAGTCCGTTGCCTTCTCCCGGCCCTGCCCGATGCGCTCCCCCTTCATGCTGAAGTGGCTGCCGGACTTGTCCACCAGCCCCATCTGCACCGACAGGTCCAGCACCTCGCCCGCCCGGTTGATGCCCGTTCCGTACAGCAGATCGAACTCCACCTCCTGGAAGGGTGGGGCCACCTTGTTCTTCACCACCTTCACCTTCGCCCGCGAGCCCACCACGTTGTCACCGTCCTTGAGGTTGCTCGTGCGGCGGATCTCCATCCTCACCGACGAGTAGAACTTCAGCGCGTTGCCGCCCGTCGTCGTCTCCGGGTTGCCGAACACCACGCCGATCTTCATGCGGATCTGATTGATGAAGATGATGCAGCACCCCGAGCGGCTCACCGCGCCTGTGAGCTTGCGCAGCGCCTGACTCATCAGCCGCGCTTGCACGCCCATGTGCGCATCCCCCATCTCGCCTTCGATCTCCGCCCGCGGCACCAGCGCGGCCACCGAGTCCACAACGATGAGGTCCACCGCCCCCGAGCGCACGAGCTGCTCGGTGATCTCCAGCGCCTGCTCGCCTGTGTCCGGCTGGGAGATCAGCAGCTCCTCCACCCTCACTCCCAGCTTGCGCGCGTAGGCCACGTCCAGCGCGTGCTCCGCGTCGATGAAGGCCGCCACGCCCCCCTGCGCCTGCACCTGGGCGATGGCGTGCAGGGTGAGCGTCGTCTTGCCCGAGGACTCGTTGCCGAACAGCTCCACCACCCGCCCGCGCGGGTAGCCCCCCACTCCGAGCGCCCGGTCCAACCCCACCGAGCCGGTGGGAATGACCGCCACCTTCTGCTCGCGCACGTCGCCGCCCAGCGGCATCACCGCGCCCTTGCCGAACTGCTTCTCGATCGCCGCCACCGCCGCCGCCACTGCCTTCAGCTTCTCCGTCAGCTTGTTCATGTCGCTCCTCGCCGCCCTTGTCGATTGGGGCTGCGCCTCGGGCCGGAAGGGCTCGGGCGCGCAGCGGGGGACTGGAGCAAGGCCCGTGCCGCACGGGCTCTACCCGGGGCGCGGGGCTCGGAGGAGGGGGAGGGCGTCCGCCAGCGTGGATGGTGTCTCGTTCGGTGGAGTACCGCGCGCTCAGCTCACTCCGCGAGGCTCGGGTTGGGAGCCGAGTCCGGGCTTGTTCTCCTCCTCGATGGTTTCAGCGATACCTCCCTGGCCACCGATGTCCTCATGGAGCCGGATGATGTCGTTGCGCACCTCGCGCAACAGAGCGTCGCGCTCGGTGTGGCGCCCCGCGGTGGGGATGGGCCTGCCCACCTTCACCCGGATGGGGCTGCGCTGCAGCCGCACGCTCCCGGTGGGCAGCATGCCGCGCGTGCCCTCGATGGCTACCGGGACGATGGGCACCTGGGCCTCCATCGCGAGCAGGATGGAGCCCTTCTTGAAAGGCAGGATGCGCCCGTCCTTCGAGCGCGTGCCCTCGGGGAAGACGAGGATGTTGGAGCCGGCGCGGATCCGCTCTCCCGCCTTCTTCAGGCTGCGCATGGCCTCGCGCCGGTTGGAGCGGTTGAGGAAGATCATCCCCGTCATCGACATGTACCAGCCCAGGAAGGGCACCCACTTGATCGCGTGCTTGGCGATGAAGCGGATGTTCACCGGCAGCACCGCGAACGCCACCGGGATGTCCATGGCGGACTGGTGGTTCATCAGGAAGACGTGGGGCTGGCTCCAGTCGATGTCCGGCAGTGGCTCCACCTGGAGCGGCGAGCCGGTGATGTGCCAGTGGATGGGGGCCCAGAACCGCCGCGCCATCATCAGTGGCACCTCTCCGTTGAGGGTGAGGATGGCCGCCAGCCCGGCCGTGGTAATCCAGAACACCATCCACAGAATGAGGACGATGGCCTGGAAGAAGGCGAGGGGGAGGGACAGGAGCTTCATCACGTCGCTTTCTAGCCCGCTGGAGTGTCGTCCGGAAACAAGGCGGACGGGCAGGCGCTTCCGAGTGCGTTGACTTTCCTCTCGACGGAAGGAAGTTCCTGGCGTGACGACCTCGATCGACAAGGTCCCTCACGTGGTCATCGTGGGGGGTGGTTTCGGCGGTCTCCATGCGGCCAGGGGGTTGCGGGGGGCTCCGGTGCGCATCACCGTGGTGGATCGGCAGAACCACCACCTCTTCCAGCCGTTGCTCTATCAGGTGGCCACCGCCACGCTCAGCCCGGGAGAGATTGCCTCTCCGATCCGTGGCCTGCTGAGCAGACAGGAGGTCTCTGTGGTGCTCGCCGAGGTGACGGGCGTGGACGTGGTCGGCAAGCGCGTCCTGCTGGTGGATGGCGAGCTGTCCTACGACTATCTCATCCTCGCCACCGGGGCGACGCACTCCTACTTCGGTCATGACGAGTGGGCGCGCTACGCTCCGGGGCTGAAGACGGTGGACGATGCCATCGAGATCCGCCGTAGGGTGCTGCTGGCCTTCGAGCGGGCCGAGCGGGAGACGGAGCCACTTCGCCGTCGAGAGTTGCTCACCTTCGTCATCATCGGGGCGGGGCCTACCGGGGTGGAGATGGCAGGGGCCCTCGCTGGGATTTCGCGCCACACGCTGGCCAAGGACTTCCAGAACATCAATCCCTCCCATGCCCGCATCCTCCTGCTGGAGGGCCTGCCGCACGTGCTGCCCGTCTATCCGGAGCGGCTCTCGGAGAAGGCCCGGCGGGCGCTGGAGCGGCTGGGGGTGGAGGTTCGTACCGACACGCGGGTCACCCACCTCGACGAGACGGGCGTGTACATCGGCGAGGAGCACATCCCGGCGCGCACCATCATCTGGGCGGCGGGAGTGGCCGCCTCCCCGGTGGCGCGCTCGCTGGGGGTGGAGCTGGACCGGGCGGGCCGCGTCCGGGTGACTCCCGAGCTCACTCTTCCGGGGCACGAGGATGTCTTCGTCGTCGGAGACTTGGCGCACTTCGTTCAGGGCGGTCAACCCATCCCTGGGCTGGCCCCAGCGGCCATGCAGCAAGGCAAGCACACCGCGCGCAACATCCTCCGCCACCTGGCGGGTCGGCCGCTGGTGCCCTTCCACTACTGGGACCGCGGCTCCTTCGCGGTCATCGGACGAGGCAAGGCGGTGGGAGTGGCCTTCCAGCGCTTCCAGGCCTCTGGCTTCCCCGCCTGGGTGGCCTGGCTTTTCATCCACCTCCTCTTCCTCATTGGCTTCCGCAGCAAGGTTGCCGTGCTCATCGACTGGGCCTACTCGTTCCTCGCCTTCAAGCGCTCGGCTCGCCTCATCACCGGCATGATTCCCAGGTTGAAGCCGCCCGCCAGGGCGTCGCTCCTACCGGCCGCGTCTCGCGAGGAGACCTCCGCGCCTCCTCCCATGGCATGAGAGGAGGGGAGGGCCTCCTCAGGGTTCTCCCGGGTATCGGGAGTCTCGTTCGGGGCGCAGGAGCCGATCGTAGGCGTCCTCGGGGCGGGCTCGGAGGCGGGGCGGTGGGCCTCCGTGGGTGTTGGCGCTCAGCCAGCTCCGGCGATCCAACTGCCGGCAATCGATGGCGAGCCGGACGTCCACGTCCTCGATGCGCTCGTGCCCCTCCAGGTCCGCCCGGGAGAGGGCCAGCTTGAGGATGCGATCATGCGCGCGTGCGGACAGGCCATGGTGGCGTACCGCTCGCTCGAGCATCTTCTCTGCGCTGGTGCTCAGGGCGCAGTAGCGGCGGAGCAGCCGCGTCGGCATCTGCGCGTTGCAGTACACCCCCGGCTCGTCGCGGAAGCGCTCCCGCTGGCGCTCACGGGCGGCCTCCACCCGCTTCCGGTAGTACGCGCTCGTAGGCTCGTCCTCTCCGTTGCGGGTGATGTGGTGGTACTCCACCGGGCGCGTTTGCAGGGTGATGTCGATGCGATCCAACAGCGGCCCGCTCACCCGTGCGTGGTAGTCGTAGACGCGGTGCTCCTGGCAGCTACACCTGTGCCCGGCTACGTTGAAATAGCCGCACGGGCAGGGGTTCATCGCCGCCACCAGCATCACTCGGCAGGGGTAGGTGACGTGCTGGCTGGCCCGCGCCAGGTGGATGAGGCCCTCCTCCATCGGCTGCCGCAGCACCTCCAGCACGTTCTTGCGGAACTCGGGTAGCTCGTCGAGGAAGAGCACACCGTGGTGCGCCAGGGACAGCTCTCCGGGCCTCGTGGCTGGGCCTCCGCCCACCAGCCCCGCGTCGGAGATGGTGTGGTGCGGAGCGCGGAAGGGTCGTTCGCGCATCATCGCCTGCTCCTCGCCCAGCAGGCCGAGCACGGAATAGATCTTCGTCACCTCCAGCGCCTCCTCGAACGTCATCTCCGGGAGGATGCCGGGCAGCCGCCGGGCCAGCATCGTCTTGCCCGAGCCCGGAGGGCCGCAGAGCAGGAGGTTGTGACCGCCGGCGGCCGCGAGCTCCAGGGCCACCTTCAGCTCCGGCTGGCCCCGCACATCGCTCATGTCCAGCGGCGTGGAGCGTGTGTGCGTGGGGTTCTCTGCGCCTTGCTCGCGGGTGAAGGGCGTCAGGAGCTTCTCCCCCGTGAGGTGCTCCACCGCCTGCCGCAGATGCTGCACCGCCAGCACGTGGATGCCCTCCACCAGCGCCGCCTCGGCCGCGTTCGCCGCTGGCACCATTACCCCCTGGTAGCCTCCATCCCTCGCCGCCACCGCCAGCGGGAGCACGCCCTTGATCGGCTTCACCCACCCGTCCAGCGACAGCTCCCCTCCGAAGAGGTAGCGCGAGAGCGGCTCCTCCTCCATCAGCTTCGCCGCTGCCAGCACCCCCAGCGCGATGGGCAGCTCGAAGGCCGCTCCTTCCTTGCGGATGTCGGCCGGCGCCAGGTTCACCGTAATCCGCTTCTGAGGCAGCTCGAAGCCGCAGTTCTTCAGCGCGGAGACGACGCGCACCTTGGACTCGCGTACCGCTCCCTCCGGCAGCCCTACGACGTTGAAGTAGGGAAGCCCCAGCGCCATGTCCACTTCGCACTCCACCACCACCGCGTCGATGCCCATCAACGCGCCCGATCTCACCCTCGCCAGCATGTCCCGCCCTCCTGAAGCGTCCTCCCGCCCCAAGCAAGGATCGTACCAGCCAGCTTCAGAGGGAAGAATGCCCCTGGAGCGTCCCCGGGCATGGATGCTCCGTCCTCCCGGGTGGAGCCTTCCCGGGGCTCTCCGCTCATTACGGCAGGAAGGGAAGGCGACAGTCAGCATGGAATCCGGGTAACCTTGGGAGGCCATGGAACAGACCGCCCCGGTTCTTCAAGAAACCTCCTCCCGGCCCCTCCACGTCCGCCGCGCAGACATGAAGCGCAACGCGCGGTTGAAGCTGACGTTCGCTGTCTTCCGCTTCTGCCTCTACGGCATGGTGGGCCTGTCGTCGGAAATCTTCTTCTACAACCTGGTGCGCATCGCCCGGCACGTACCGGTGCTGGAGATGCTCTTCCGCTTCCAGTGGCGGGTGGATGACCGGTTGAACCTCAACGGCATCTGGGACACGCCCGTCGTCACCGCGTACGGCCAGTGCTCGCTGTGGATGTTCCTCATCTACGGTGTGGCGTGCTTCTTCTTCATCGAGCCCCTCTACCGCCGCACCTTCCGGCAGAGCACGTTGCTGCGGGCGGTGCTCTATGGCTTCGCCATCCTCAGCTTCGAGGGGCTGAGCGGGGTGTTCCTGGAGAAGCTGACCGGCTATCAGATCTGGTACTACGGGGACGCGGGCGCCATCATGTGGCAGATGACGTCCCTCTACATCCTCCCCATCTGGATGGTGACGGGGCTGATCGCCGAGGTCATCTACAGGGAGTTGATGGATCCGGACCTGGTGGCGGCTCTCGAGTCGCCCTTGCCGGCAACGCCCGAGGAGACCGAGGCCTCGCTCCAGCTGATGCAGTAGGTGCAGGCGTGGCCATCGTATCCGTCCATCTCGATACGGATATTGGTGGCTCCTGCCGTCCTCAGGCCTCCGAAGATGATGCCCGCGGTGAAGGTGGGCAGTGAGCCCACCTCGTTCATCCACAGCTCGAAGTTGCGCGGGCCCAGC
>QKJM01000688.1 GCA_003249315.1 Archangium sp. | reverse complement strand
CAGCCCTTGTCGGCCAGATGGCGAGCCAGTCCCCCGGGGCCGGAGCCGATGTCCAGCACCTTCGCGCCCGGCGGCACCGCATCCATCGCCCAGGCGTGGCTGCTGGCATAGCCCAGCTTCAAGTCGTAGTGCTGGTTGCCCTCCCCCTGGGGATCGAAGCGGCGCTGGTACAGCAGCCCCGAGCGGTGGAAGACGTTCCGCACCGTGGCGAGCATCACGTCCCAGGCATACTTCATCCCGTTCACCCGGCAGATCTCATCGCCGTAGTAGGTGGGGATGGGCAGTTCCTCGATGCGCAGCTTCGCATTGAGGAACTGGAGGATGATCTCCGTGTCGAAGTGGAAGTCGTTGGAGTTGAGGCGGAAGGGGATGCGCTCCAGCGCCTTCACCGAGTAGACGCGGTAGCCGCTGTGGAACTCGGAGAGCTTCGTGCCCAGCAGCGCGTTCTGCAGGGTGGTGAGGATCTTGTTCCCCACGAACTTGTAGAGGGGCATGCCGCCCGCGAGCGCGCCGAAGCGCTCCATCATCCGGCTGCCGAAGACCGCGTCCGTCCGGCCCTCGCGCAGGGGGGCCACCAACCGAGGGAGCTCCTCGGGAGCGTACTGGGCGTCGCCGTGCAGCATGGCCACGAAGTCGAACCGCTCGGCGATGGCGTACGCGTAGCCAACCTTCTGGTTGCCGCCGTAGCCCTGGTTGTACTCGTTGCGCAGGACGGTCATCCGGATGTCCGGGTGACTCTCCTGGTACTCGCGGCCGATGGTGAAGGTGCGATCCTCCGACGCATCGTCCACCACGAGCACTTCGCAGTCGTAGTCCTCGAAGATGGAGGTGGGGATGCGCTCGAGAACCCAGCGCAGGGTGCTCTCCGCGTAGTAGGCGATGACGAAGATGAGCAGCCGGGGCTTCTGCGCGTGGGTGGACATGGGCGGAGTCGGGGCCAGGAGTTTAATAGGGGTGCCCCGGCAGGGGCGACAATCCGTGCCGGGCTGGCTACCTGTCACCTTTCCGGGGCGCCGGGCGAGGAGCCTCAGTTCTTCCCGGACTTGCCGGAGGGAGGTCGGGCCGCGGAGGGGCTCTGGCGCCGGGGGCGATCAGGAGCCTCGGGGGAGGAGGAGGGAGGCGGGGGCGCGGCGGCGCGCAGGGACTCCACCTCGCGGCGCAGGCGCACCACCTCGGCGGAGAGCTGGGCATACGAGTCGCGCACGTGGCCGTTGAAGACGCGCTGGCGGGCGAGCGTCTCATTGATGAGCACCTGGCACGTCTTGCGGAAGGCCCACTTGGCCACCAGCACGAGCTGGCCCGCGCCGCCGCGGTGGGTGTGCAGCGGCAGGGGACGGGTGGTGTCCGCGTGCTCCTCCAGCGCCTGGAGGTTGAAGGCGAACGGCTCCACCCGCGGCTCCACGCCCTCCGAGGGCACCTCCACCGACTCCGAGGAGGGCAGGCCCCGCGTGCGCAGGCGCTCCTCGATGCGCGCGAGCAGCTCGCGCGCGGGGATGTCCCGTCCCATCAGCTTCATCGGCTCTTCTCCCTGACGATGTGCTCCATCTCTTCGCGGTAGGCGTCCACCACTCGGGGCCAGGTGTAGCGAGTGGCATAGGCGCGGGCCCGGCGGCTCAGCGCGCCACGCTCCTCGCCCACCTCGCGCAGGCCGGTGATGAACGAGTCGAGGCAGGTATACGTGCGGCCGGCCTGACTGCGCTCCACCTGGCCCACCAGCACCTCCGAGTGCCCGTTGACGAGCACCGGCGTACCCGAGGCGAAGGCCTCCAGGGTGAGGAGCGAGAGGCTCTCGAAGCGCGAGGGCACCACCACCGCCAGCGCGCCGGCCAGTGCGTCGTACTTGTCCTGCTCGCTGATGCGGCCCACGTAGCGCACGCCCTCGCCGCGCAGCTCCATGTGGGCCTCTCCGGCCAGCACCAGGTCCGGCGCGTCGTGGAAGCGCTCCTTGAGGGCCCGGTGGTGCGAGAGCAGCTCGGGCAGTCCCTTCCCGGCCTCCAATCGCCCTACGTAGAGGAGGTAGGGGTTGCGCAGGCCGTGCTTCTCGCGGAAGCGCTCCGGCTGCGCCTTCTCCGGCACGTCGACCCCCACGCCCACCACCCGCGCGGGGGCGTGGTCGGGGTAGTAGCGGCCGATGAGCTCCGCTTCCTCGGGCGTGTTGCACAGCAGGGCGCGCGGGCGCTCGAAGACGTCCGCGTATACGCCGAAGCGGATGGGGGGCTCGTCGTGCGCGGTGGGGACGAGCAACGCCCGGTCCGCCACCATGGGCAGGCCCCACACCGTGGGCGCGTACAGGTAGGTGAAGAAGACGAAGCCGTCGTAGTCCGCCCGGTGCGTGTCCAGGTGCTCCAGCAGCCCGGGGCACACCGGGCCCTGCTCGGCCACCCAGTGCTCCTCGCGCAGCCGCTCGTTGCACCGATCGAACACCTGCTTCGACAGCGCGTTGAAGGGGCGGATGTGGCGCACCCGCGTCACGGGGAAGCGCAGCACCCGCACGCGCCCCTCTCGCTCCTCGCCCGGCGGGAAGGCGCTCTCCCAGGAGAGGTGGTTCTTCGCCGTGGTGGTGAGGACGGTGAGCTCCCAGTGCGGCGACAGGTGCTCCACGATCTGCTGCGCGTGGCGCTCGGCTCCGCCCGTCACCTCGCCGTAGCGCTGCACCACCAGCCCCACCCGAGGCTTCTTCTTCGCCGGCGGCTTGCGGCGCTTCGGTGGCTGCTCCTCCCCGAGCGCCCGGGCGAGGGCCCGCTGGCTCGCCTCGGCGGAGAAGTCCTCCAGGCGCCGGGCCTGGCCCTGAAGGAGGCGCTGGCGCATCTCGTGGTTCTCGCACACCTCCACCACCAGCTCGGCGAGGAAGGAGAAGTGCTTCTGGTCGAAGGCGATGCCCGCGCCTCCGAGCGTCTCCGGTACGGCCGCCGCCGCGTAGGCCAGTACAGGCACCTCGGCGGCCATGGCCTCGATGAGGGGGACGCCGAAGCCCTCGTGCTCGCTCATGGAGACGAAGACGCTGGCGCTGCGGTAGGCGGCCACCAGCTCGGTGTGGCTCAGCCGGCCGAGGAAGTGGACGCCGGACAGCCCGCGTGCGGTGCGTTGGAGGGACTTGAAGTAGCGGCTGCCGGGCTCGTAGCCACCCACCAGGAGCAGGCGCGCCTCGGGCCGCACCTTCAGCAGCTCCGCGTGCAGGGCGAGCAAGTCCTCGAAGCGCTTGTGAGGGGCCACCCGGCTGACGGAGAGCACCACCGGCCCGGGGCCGGAGAGCCGCTGCCGCAGGGCCGGGTCCGCGCAGGACTCGGAGAAGCGCGAGGGCTCGACGAAGAGGGGGACGGTGTGGACGTTGCGGTAACCGGCCTCGCGCAGCTCGGCGCAATTGTAGTCGGAGACGCCGAGGGCCACGTCCACGAAGGGGGCCATGGCGGCGAGCTGGGCCCGGCCGGTGACGAGGGCCTCGGCCAGCGGGGTGCCCGGGTAGAAGCGCGCGGGGCTGATGTTGTGGAAGACGACGCCGCGGCGGCAGGGCAGGTGCAGCAGGCGGCTGCTCAGCGGCGAGGCGATTCCGTGGTGGTAGAGGACGAGATCGTCCGGGCGCGGGCGCAGGGCCGAGACGGGGTGGGCGAGGGAGTCCAGGCCGGGGCCCACCTCGCCGGCGTACAGCTCACCGTGGTGGCCCAGCCGGCGCAGCAGCCACTGCAGGTGCAGGGCCGCCTGGCCGGAGGCGTCGCCCGCGACGAAGCTCGGAATCAACTGATGGACCGCCATAGCGGCGCCCTGCCTATCACAGCCGCGTGGTATGAGGCGCCTCGTGTCCATCGCAACTGTCGCTTTCGATGCGAGCCTGTGGGACGAGCCCACCACGGGCATCGGCCTCTACACGCGGTGCCTGGCCTCGGCGCTGGAGGCGAGGGGGGTTCGCCTGGAGCGCTTGGGGGCGCGTGTCTCGGGGGAGGATCCTCGCGGGAGGATGGGGCGCACGGTCTACGCGCTGGGCCGGCTTCCCGAGACGCTGCGGCGCTCGGAGGCGCGGCTGTACCACGCGCTGGGCAACTTCAACCTCCCGCTGGTGCGGGTGCCCGGCAAGGCCTACGTCCTCACCGTGCATGACATGATTCCGCTGCTGATGCCGGAGACGGTGTCCCGGGCGTACCGGTGGCAGTTCCGTCTGTGGCTCTCGAGAAGTGTGCAGGTGGCGGACCGGATCGTGTGCGTGAGCGCGTGTACGCGGGATGACCTGCTGGCGCGGCACCCCGAGGTGGAGGGGAAGGTTTCGGTGGTACACAATGGGGTGGACCACGTGAGCGGGATGGAGCTGGACGCCACGGGGAAGGCCTTCCTGAAGGCGCTGGCGCTGCCGCACCGGTACGTGCTGTACGCGGGCTCGCTGGACGTGCGCAAGAACGTGGGGCTGGTGCTGGACGCGTTGGAGCGGCTGAAGGCGAGGGGGAGGCCGGCCACGCTGGTGATGGTGGGGCAGAGCTGGTTCGGCTCGGGCCCGGTGGAGTCGCGAGTGGCGCGGATGCGCTCCGTGGGTCATGACATCCGTACGCTGGGCTACCAGAGCGAGCCCGTCTTCTTCGAGCTGATGCGGCGGGCGACGGTGTTCGCGTTCCCGTCGCGCTACGAGGGCTTCGGTCTGCCGCCGCTGGAGGCCATGTTGATGGGGACGCCGGCGATCGTCTCCACCATGGGAGCCACCCCGGAAGTATGCGGGGAGGGCGCCCTGGCGGTGGGGCCGGACGATGCGGACGGACTGGCCGACGCGATGGATCGGTTGCTGCACTCGGACCCCGAGCGACGGCGCTGGGCGGATGCAGGGCGGCGGCAGGCGGCCCGCTTCACCTGGGCGCGCGTGGCGGAGGAGACGCTCTCGGTCTACGAGGAGGCGCTGCGCGGGTTGTAGTGGCTCAACCCCCCATCCGCCCCGCGAGCAGTCCCAGCCCGAAGGCCGCCGCGACCAGTACTCCCACCAGCCAGCCAGCCACACCCGCGCCCTGGGGCGCCTGCTGCTCCTTGCTCTGGACCCGCGGGCCAGGAGCCGGCTCCTCCGGGACGAGCACCCTCACTTTCAGGCCGACCGTCAGCAGCGCCTCCTCCACGTCCTCCAGGAAGCGCTCGTAGTCCTCCGCCGGCAGATCCATCCGGGTTCCATGGTGGAGCTCGAAGCGCCTGGCCACCGACTCGTGGCTGCGCAGTTGCGCCTCCTTTCGCGAGACGTCCACCCAGCCACATAGGATGGAGGGCCCCGTCCCCCTCCTGGGAATGAGCGAGATGGACTGCCTGGCCTGTCGGCCTCCCGCGGTGCTGGGGCCTTCCGGCTCGTCGATGCGCAACACCCGGTGCGGCGCGCGGCCATATATCTTCTTGGAGAGCTTGTCCCGGAGTCGGTCCGCGAGCAGCGCCGCATGGCTGGCGAACATCGTCCGCTGGACCCCTCCCGGCGCCGACGGATCCTCGTCCTCCATGGAGGCGACGCGGGTCGCATTCGACAGGACCCGCTGAGGATCCGTAACCTCTCCGTCCTCCATGGAGGCGACGCGGGTCTCGTTCGACAGAACCCGCCGGGGGTCCGTCATGTCCTCGTCCTCCAGCGGGGCGATGCGCGTCTCATCCGCCCGCGGAGTGCCCCTGCTTCCCCTGTTCCCGTTCGCCATTGCCGGCTCCTTGGAAACCGAGGATACATCGAATGGGTCCGGGAAAAGGTAACGGCCCGCCTCTCGGAGCCCCCCAGCTCCAAGAAGCGGGCCGCTGAACGCGTTTCCCGCGAACCCCCCAGCTCGCGGGAACACGTGGCGCCCGATGCTTCCGGGCGCGCGGTGTTCAGGAATTCCCCCTGTTCAACGAGCACACCCTCTCACGGCTGCGTCGCGAGGTCTGTGAACTCGCTCACTCCGAGGGTGTGAAGTGCTTCACACCCCCTTCTCGGTCAGTCCTGCTCCAACTCCTGCAGCGGGTGCTCACCTCCGACCTGCTGGCGCGTCCGGGGCGAGGGATGTCGACGGGCGAAGCGGGTGATGGGGGGCGTGGGGATATGGGGACCCGAGTGGATGAGTCGATCCCCTGCCGGTAGCGGGGGCAGCCCGGTCGCTCCGACGAGCTCCCGCATTCGCAGGTGGGCGAGCCGGTGCCAGGCGCGCTGATACTGGCGCACGACGAGGGGGAAGCCGAGCCGGCTGATCCA
>QKJM01000637.1 GCA_003249315.1 Archangium sp. | reverse complement strand
CCCGCTCCTGGCCCAGCGTGCGCAGGAAGGCGAGCGTGGGGGAGCGGCTCGAGGTGGGGGAGAGCAGGGTGAGGCCGCCGCGCTCCAGGGCGGCCGAGGCGTGGCGGGCCTGGATGAGGGCGCGGTAGCGGGAGAGCAGGGAGCCGGGGGCGTTCGTCTGCGCGGCGACGTTGGCGCTCTGCTGACCCGGGGCGAAGGAGAACCAGGGGGTGCCGGTGGTGAAGCCGCCGCTCGCGCTGGCCTCCCAGGGCATGGGCGTGCGCTTGGCCTCGTCGTTGCCCGTGGTGCCGTTGGCCAGCCCCACCTCCTCGCCGTAGTAGAGGAAGGGCGAGCCCGGGAAGGTGAGGAGCAGGGCGGCCGCGTTGGCCAGCCGTCCGGCGTCGCCTCCGAGCTGGGTGGCCACCCGCACATGGTCATGGTTGGTGAGGAAGGGCGCGTCCGTCACTCCGGCGGGGTAGGTGCGCCGCATCTCCACCAGCTTGAGGGCGATGCCCTGGGCGTTGCCCTCCTGGGTGGCCTTCAGCAGCTCGTCGGCGAGGGGGAAGTTGAAGTTGAGCGGCAGCTCGTCCCCGCCGGGCGTCGTGGTTGTGGCGCCGTAGTAGGTGGCGATGACGGGGGTGGTGGACCAGTTCTCCCCCACCAGCACCGCGTCCGGCTTCACCTGTCGCACGTGGGCGGAGAACTCCTTCCAGAAGGCGTGCGTCTCCGACGTATCGGCCTGGCCCAGCAGCCCTCCGCCGGTCTCGATGAGGTAGCGCGCCGCGTCCAGGCGGAAGCCGTCCACGCCTCGCTCCAGCCAGAAGGTGGCGATGCGCTTCGCCTCCTCGCGTACCGCGGGCGTCCGCATGTCGAGGTCCGGCATGCCCCCCCAGAAGACACCGTAGTAGTACGCGCCGTTGCGCTCGTGCCAGGTGCTGCCGGTGGAGAAGGTGTTCCAGGGCTGCTTCCACCCCAGGTCCCTGTTGCTCCACATGTACCAGTCCCGCCGGGGTGAGTCCGGCGAGGAGGCGGACTCCACGAACCAGGGGTGCTGCGAGCTGGTGTGGTTGAGCACCAGGTCCACGATGACGCGCATGCCGCGACGGTGGGCCTCGTCGCACAGGCGCTCGAAGTCGGCGTTGGTGCCGTAGTCGGGATTGATGCGCTCATAGTCCACCACGTCGTACCCGTGGTAGCTGGGCGAGGCGAAGACGGGCATCAGCCACAGCGCGTCCACGCCGAGGTCCGTGGTGGTGCTCGGGTCTCCGTCGTTGAGGTAGTCCAGGCGCGAGATGAGGCCGGGCAGGTCGCCTTTGCCGTCTCCGTCGGAGTCCTGGAAGCTGCGGACGAAGAGCTCGTAGAAGACGGCGTGGTGATACCACTCGTTGCCCGCGGGGGCGGCGAGCTCCACGGGAGGAGAGGTGGAGGGCTCGTAATCCGGGGGCGGAGCGGTGACGCAGGCCGTCATCGCCAGGAAGGGGACGAGGGTCAGGGAGCGGGAGGGGCGCATGGGTGTGAGGCTTTAACAGCGAGCCGGGTATCGAGCCAGTCGCCTTGGGTGAAGCCCTCCGGGCTTTGTTAGTCTGCGCCGGCTCCAGCGGGCCTCGTGGCCCGTGCATCCAGAAAGGTGTGTCGATGCGATTCACAGTCACTCCCAGGCTGTTGGCCTGGGCGCGTCCGATGACGCTTGGTCTGCTGGGCCTGCTCTCCGCCGGTACGGCCAGTGCCGCCGCACCCGCGCGTGTCACGCTCGTGGGCGACTTCCAGTCCGAGCTGGGTTGCTCGGCTGACAACGATGCGACATGTACAAGCACGGACCTGGCGCATGACCCCGACGACGATGCGTGGCAGGCCTCCTTCCTCGTTCCCGCGGGCACCTGGAGCTACCGGGTGGCGCTGGATGCTGGCGCGGGCGGCACCTACGGCAAGGGGGCCACGCTCGACGGAGAGGCCATCACCCTGACGCTCGGCGCGGAGACTTCGGTCAAGTTCTACTTCGACCACACGAGCCACTGGGCCGCGAGTCTCCCGTCCAGCACGGACAACGAGCTCATCGCCACCGCTCCAGGGAGCTACCAGAGCGTGCTGGGGTGCCCGGGTGACTGGCAGCCGGACTGCCTGCGCTCCTGGCTGCAGGACCCGGATGGGGATGGCATCTACACCCGCTCCGTGCAGCTCCCGGAGGGCTCGTATGCGTTCAAGGTCGCCCTCGACGAGAGCTGGAACGAGAACTATGGGGCGAACGGCGCCCCGGGCGGCGACAACATCGGCTTCTCCGTGCCGGCGGGTGGCTCCGAGGTCATCTTCAAGTTCAACGCGGAGACGAAGGTCCCCACCGTCAAGGTGGTCAACGCCCCCAGCGGAGACATCCGCATGGCGCGCGCGCACTGGGTGCGCCCGGACACGCTGCTGTGGAACCCGGAGGAGATTCCCGAGGGTGCGAGCTTCGAGCTCCGCTACGACCCCACCGGGAGCATCGTCCTGGGCCTCTCAGGGCTCGAGGGTGGGCAGACTCTTCCCCTCACCCTGGACGCGGCTGGACCGAGCGAGGAACTCAAGGAGAAGTTCCCGCACCTCGCCAGCTACAAGGTGCTGAAGCTCTCCGAAGCCGGCGTGGGCCAGGTGCCCGAGCTCCTCAAGGGGCAGGTGGCGATCTCCCTGACGAGCGCCGCGGGCGTGCTGCTGGACGCCTCCGCCCTGCAGCTTCCGGGCGTGCTGGATGCGCTGTATGCCAATGACGAGGCGTTGGGTGTCACCTGGAAGGACGGTGCTCCCACGCTCGCGCTGTGGGCGCCCACCGCGAAGTCCGTGACGCTGCACCTCTTCGACGACTCGAACCCGGACACCACCAGCTCCGTGCAGGAGATGACGGTGGATCCGGCCACGGGCGTGTGGAGCCTCACCGGCGACGCGAGCTGGAAGGGGAAGTTCTACCTCTACGAGGTGGAGGTGTTCGTCCGCTCCGCAGGCGAGGTGGTGAAGAACCTGGTGACGGACCCGTACTCGCTGAGCCTGTCCACCAACAGCAAGCGCAGCCAGATCGTCGACCTGTCGGACGCGGCGCTGAAGCCCGAGAGCTGGGATGCGCTGAAGAAGCCCGTGCTGGCCGCTCCCGAGGACATCGTCCTCTACGAGCTGCACGTGCGTGACTTCAGCATCACCGACGCCTCCGTCCCCGAGGAGAAGCGGGGCACCTTCGCGGCCTTCGCGGAGAAGGACTCGAACGGCATGAAGCACCTGAAGCGCCTGGCCGGCTCGGGCCTGACGCACATCCACCTGTTGCCGGTGTTCGACATCGCCACCATCAACGAGAACCGCGCCGAGCAGCTCCAGCCCGAGGGCGACCTGGCCGCCATGGCTCCCGACTCCGAGGAGCAGCAGGCGGCGATTGGCGCGGTGCGTGATCAGGACGGCTTCAACTGGGGTTATGACCCGTACCACTACACCGTGCCCGAGGGCAGCTACGCCACCGAGCCGGATGGCTCCGCCCGCATCCTCGAGTTCCGCCAGATGGTGGGAGCGCTCGCCAGCACCGGCCTGCGGGTGGTGATGGACGTGGTCTACAACCACACCAACGCGTCCGGGCAGGGGGAGAAGTCGGTGCTCGACAAGGTGGTGCCCGGCTACTACCACCGGCTCAACGCGGACGGGAACGTGGAGCGGAGCACCTGCTGCGAGAACACCGCCACCGAGCACGCGATGATGGAGAAGCTCATGGTGGACTCGGTGGTGACGTGGGCCAGGGCCTACAAGGTGGACGGCTTCCGGTTCGACCTGATGGGCCACCACATGAAGGCGAACATGGTGAAGGTGCGCGATGCGCTGCGCGCGCTGACCTTGGAGAAGGACGGGGTGGATGGCTCGAAGCTGTACCTCTACGGCGAGGGCTGGAACTTCGGTGAGGTGGGCAACAACCAGCGCGGGGTGAATGCCACGCAGCTCAACATGGGCGGCACGGGCATCGGCACCTTCAGCGATCGGCTGCGGGACGCGGCACGCGGCGGTGGCCCCTTCAGCGGCGTGCAGGAGCAGGGCTTCATCAGCGGCCTGGCGTATGACCCCAACGCCACCGACCAGGGCACCGCGGACGAGCAGCACGGCAAGCTGCTCTGGTACATGGATCTCATTCGCGTGGGGCTGGCCGGCAACCTGAAGGACTACTTGCTGGAGGACCACACCGGACGGACCGTGCCAGGCTCGGAGGTGGACTACAACGGGCAGCCGGGTGGCTACACGTTGGACCCCGAGGAGGTCATCACCTACGTCTCGGCCCACGACAACGAGACGCTCTTCGACGCCGTCCAGCTCAAGGCGCCTCCGTCGGCGAGCATCGAGGACCGGGTGCGGATGCACGCCATGGGCCTGAGCCTGGTGCTGCTGGGCCAGGGCATTCCCTTCATCCACGCCGGAGACGAGCTGCTGCGCTCCAAGTCGATGGACCGGGACAGCTACAACTCGGGGGACTGGTTCAACAAGCTGGACTTCACCTACCAGTCCAACAACTGGGGCGTGGGCCTGCCGCCGGCCGGGCACAACGAGGAGAAGTGGCCCCTCATGAGGCCGCTGCTGGCCGACCCGGCGCTCGAGCCGTCCGGGGAGAACATCCTCGCCGCGTTCGCGAGCTTCGAGGACATGCTGCGCATCCGTAAGAGCACCTCGGCGTTCCGCCTGCGGACGGCCCAGGACGTCCGGGAGAAGGTGCTCTTCCACAACACGGGCGGCGCTCAGGTGCCCGGCCTCATCGTGATGAGCATCATCGACGAGCAGGCGGGGGACGGCCGCACGCACGTGGTGGTGCTCTTCAACGCCAACGACGAGGCGCAGTCGTTCCGCCTCCCCGAGTTCGAGGGCAGGCCCATGCAGCTCCACCCGGTGCAGCAGGGCTCGAAGGACGCGCGCGTCCGTGAGGCCAGCGTCCAGGCGGACGGCACCTTCTCCGTGCCGGCGCGCACCACGGCGGTGTTCGTGAACCTCCCGGCCGCGGGGGAGGGCCCGGGCTGCGGGGGCTGCTCCGGCACCGGCGGCGGCGCCTTCTCCGCCCTGGCGCTGTTGCTGGGGGCGGTGCTGGTGTCGCGCCGCCGTCAGGCGCGGCTGTAGTCAAGTGGAGGCACGAGGGCCTCTCGGTACCGGCCTTCGTGCCCCCTCCCTCCGGGGGGTGTTTGCCGCCTCGCGCAGTTGGGGTAGAGGGGCGCGCATGGATGAAAAGACGCTCACCCGATTGATGGAGCAGGTGAAGGGCGGCAAGGTCTCCGTGGACGAGGCCGTGGGCCGGCTGAAGGACCTGCCTTTCGCCGAGCTGGGCTACGCGACGCTGGACACCCACCGCAACCTGCGCTTCGGCTTCCCGGAGGTAGTACTGGGCGAGCCGAAGACGGTGGAGCAACTGCTGGGCATCGTGGGTGCGCTGCTGGAGCGCAAGCAGACGGTGCTGGTGACGCGGCTGCAGCCGGACAAGGCCGAGGCGCTGCTGGCGGCCTACCCCAAGGGCGAGTACCACGCGCTGGCGCGCCTCTTCCACCTCAAGCAGGGCAAGCCGAAGGCGGGCAAGGTGGCGGTGGTGACGGCGGGCACCAGCGACATCCCGGTGGCCGAGGAGGCGGCGCTCACCGCGGAGGCGATGGGCGCGACGGTGCAGCGGGTGTACGACGTGGGGGTGGCGGGCATCCACCGGCTGTTGCGGAGGCGCGAGGAGATCCAGGACGCGCACGCGGCGGTGGTGGTGGCGGGCATGGAGGGGGCGCTGGCGAGCGCGCTGGGAGGGCTGGTGGGGATTCCGGTGGTGGCGGTGCCTACCTCGGTGGGGTATGGGGCGAACTTCGGCGGGGTGTCCGCGCTGTTGGCGATGGTGAACTCGTGCGCCTCCAACGTGGCGACGATGAACATCGACAATGGTTTCGGAGGCGGCTTCTACGCGGCGCTGATCTCGCGCACCCGGGGCCGGCGCTGAGCCAATACCCCCTCTCCCTCCGGGAGAGGGACGGGGTGAGGGTGCCTGAAACCCCTGACCCCGAATCGAGGAGCAACCGTGCAGAAGATTCTCTACCTGGAGCCTGTGGGCGGAATCGCCGGGGACATGTTCCTGGCGGCGGGGGTGGACCTGGGCGTGGCGCCAGAGGCCCTCTCCGAGGCGTTGAGCGGGCTGCGAGTCCCGGGCTGGAAGCTGGCGGTGAGCCGAGCGGTGCGGCACGCCAT
>QKJM01000847.1 GCA_003249315.1 Archangium sp. | reverse complement strand
TCTCCACCGCTCAGGTGGTGGCGGACGGCTCCCTCATCGTCTCTGGCGTGGCTGCGGGCACCGCCGCCTGCTCCGGTCTCGCCCTGTGCGCGACGAATTCCTCGGGCAGTGCCTCCAGCGGCGCCCAGAAGCTCTCCACCCGCTACGGCAAGCCCCACACCCGGCAGAATCCTCCTCACAACGAGGCTATTGAAAATGAGTTGGCGGCACGGGAGGCAGCCGGACACACCAGCATGAGGAAGAATCAGCCTCAAGTGAACGAAAAGGGCACTCGGCTCTTTGACAAGAGTTCTAGAGCCAAGCCGCGCTTTCGTAAACCGGATGTCTCGTCCGTGCGCCTTGATGGCATACGACACAACGTCAACTACGTCTCGAACCCGAAGGATATGAAGCGCGAGCTGGATGCTTTCGAGGCTCTGAAGAGAACAGATCCAGATGCCATCCATGAGCTGTACCTGCTCGACGGCACGTTGGTCAGGCGGCATGTCCCCGCGGGCGTTCCATTCCCCTAGCGCAGCAGGTGACCATGAGACGAGAGATGGATACAGCCCGGGTACGGCAAGCTCTGGTGGAAGCATTCCACCAGGGGGATGAGGCACGCGCCAGCGAGTGGGTGCGACGAGTGGACCCGCGGAAGGTGCAGGCCATGCTGGGGGCCATGTTGGAGGAGGAGGACGCTCTGGTGCGCCAGGCCGCCACCTTCGCTTTGGGGGAAATTGGAGGAGCCGCCAGCGCCAGGCGCCTGGAGCAGCAACTCGCCGTGGAGGAGGCGCGGGGGGATTACGATGCGGCCTCCGTCATTGAAGTCATCACCGACGCGCTGGGGCGTATCGAAGACACGTCAGCTCGAGCGGGGTTGTTGCGCCGGCTTCAACGGCTGGCGGGCCCGAAGGTCGATCCCGCGGATGTCAACACCTTGGCTCGTGCACTCTGGCGAAGGCGTCACCAGGAGATGAGGTCCGCCGTTCAGGAAGCACTGGGGCGCATTCCCCTGCCGGCTGCTGCTTCCCTGCGAGGATTGAGCTTGTTGTTGGACAAGTCTCCGGAGGCGTTGCATGTCTGGGCCGAGGATACGGAGGTACCTGTCGAGCAGAAGGCTGAGGTGCTCACGGTGCTGGAAGAGGAGGTTCCCCCCGACTGGGTGGCCGCGCTGCCAGCATTCATCTCCGCCGCCAAGGCCCAGGCTCCCATCGCCGTGCAGCAGCGAGGAGACGCCTCCTACTACTGCGAGCGCCTGTTCATCCTCTTGCTCCTCCACAAGGAGCACGTCCTGCGGGAGCTTCCGGAAGAGCTTCGCTCCACCGTGCGCGCGGTGGCTCGAACACTGGTGGGGGCTAAGTCCCTGCGCTGTGCCCTCCAAGCCGTGGCGATGCTCGAGTTCGTTGGTCAGCCCGAGGATGCTTTGCTCCTCGAAGCACAGCGTCCCGAGGACCCGACGTTCGCGGCCGTCTTCGACGAGGTCGCCCGGACGTTGCGCGGCTGAAGGAGTGCGCATGCCCGCGGGCGCCCACCAGTCCGGATGGGCTATGGCTCGTCCTCGGGTTCCTGCGGAGGGAGGGGCGCAGGAACGAGAAACCACTTGTCCGTGCGTTGACGCGCCACCAGGTGGGGGGTGTTCGCCACCTCCACCGTGGCTCCGTAGGGAGGGTCTTGCTGCGCCTGCAACCAGGCTATGGCCTCGGGCATGCTGTCAAAGGATTGCTCGACGCGCATTGCCAGCTCTGGCCCTGCATCGAAAGTCCAAAGGTAATCCAGAAAGGCGTCCATTCTCCCCGTGCTTCGAATGAAGTGAAGCGCCTTGGCCGCCGACTCGATGGCCGCGATCTGATCGCGCGTACATGCCTCCCCATGCGCCAGCTTCTCGAGTGCTTCGAGCGTACCTTCCAGATCGAACTTCCCGGAGGCTGCGGACTCATCAATGCTCATGCGACCTCCTGGATGAGGGCCAGTGGGACCAGGACCAGGACTCCCGCGCCCGCAGAGACGACGACGAATGCGACATCTGCCGCGACAATGACGGTTCCCACGAGGGTTTCCTTTCTATCGCCGTGGGGTCGCCTCGTGGAAGAATGAATACCTGCGGAATCGCTGTCGGGCGAGGGGATGACGGCCAGCCGTCAGCGGGCCTGGCTCTTCGCGCCTCGACGCGCGGCATCGGCACTCCAGATGCCCGAGCCGTGCGCGGCGATGTAGAAGAAGATGAAGCAGTAGAGCACGGCGAGCTCGCCCTTGTTCTCGAGTGGGATGAGATTGCCTCCGGCGGGAACCACGTGCCCGAGGAAGAAGGCGACCGCCATGGTGCCACTCGCGAGGAAGGCCGCGGGGGCCGCGAACAGCCCGACGGCGATGAGCGCGCCGCAGGCGAACTCGAGCGTCCCCGCGCCGTAGACGATGAATGCCGGTGCTTCGGCCGGCACGCCGCCGAACAGGCCGAAGAGCTTCTGCATCCCGTGCAGCATGAACATCAATCCGGCGATGATCCGGAGCAGCGCGTAGATGCGTTCGGCGTGGGGTTGCAGGAATCCCATGAAGTTCTCCTGGAGCAATGTGGGGAGCCGTGAAGATGTCGCGCCGCGACGGGGTTCTCGAATCAGGGTCGGGAACCGCGAGAAACCCGGGCGGATCCGCTCACGGCCGGCAGGTTCTGGAGAGAGAAAGAATTCTCCATCGCTGCCGGCGGAGCAAAAGAGGCGTTACTGCGCGCTGGCCTCGGCGGTCTTGGCCTCTTCCTCGGCGGCCTTGGCCTCCTCGGCCTTCTGCAGACCGGCGGCCTTGGCCTCCTCGGCCTTGGCGTGCGCCTCCTGCTTCTTGCCGTTCTCGGCCTTGGCCTTTTCGGCGGCCTTCCGAGCGGCCTCGGCCTTCTTCAGGGCGACCTTGGCGGCGGCCTCGGCCTTCTTCTTCTTGCCCGCGTTGGTCTCGGCGCCAGCGTCGGTGGCCAGCTTCTCGGCGTGGGCCTCGGCCTCAGCGGCCTTGGCCTCGGCCTTTTCGGCCTTCTTCTGCGCGGACTCGGCGAGCTTCGCCGCCTTCGCCGCGTCGACCTCGGC
Source organism: Archangium sp. (assembly GCA_003249315.1). GTDB lineage: Bacteria > Myxococcota > Myxococcia > Myxococcales > Myxococcaceae > QKJM01. Next base: position 19,128 of record QKJM01000847.1, on the reverse strand, counting down.
CTTCTTCGCGGCACGCTGGGCGGTCATGGCGGCCTTCTTCGCTGCCATGGCGGCCTTCTTCGCTTCCTTCTTCGACATCGCCGCGGCCTTCTTCTCTGCTCCCATGGCCTTGTCGCCAGCGGGAGCCTCCGCCTCCACTTCCTCCGCCGCATCCTGGGCGTAGGCAGCGTGCGCGGTGCAGAGCGTCAGGGCGAGGGTCATCAGGCCGATGCTTCGAGTAATCCTCATGTGTCGTCTCCTCAGGGTGGTGGCCGGGTATGGCTGGCCGGGCCTCGTAGCGATCCCTACTCCAGGTGTCCAGAACATCGGAAGCGGCCAGAAGAGATAGAGGATGGGGTTGCTCGCGGAGCCGCCGAGGAGGTGGACTTGAGTTTGAGGTCAAACGACCTCGCGGATGTCTGGATATTCTTGTGTGCTACTTCGACGCCCGTGTCTCAGAACCGCGAGCGCCGGAGTTCGAGCAACCACGCCTCCAGTGCGTCGGCGCCCATGGGTTCCTCCGGGAGCACGGAGCGCTCGCGGGCCGAGTCGAGCAGCTCGAAGGCCCGCCCCACCTGGGTGCGCCAGTGCTCGGAGAGGGTGTCGGGCAGCTCACTGCGCTCCCCTCGCAGCTTCCACGCGACGAGCTCGCCCGCATCGCCGAAGCCGTAGCCATCCATGAGTGCGGTGAGGTCTGTCTCCACCTCGCCGGTGAGCAGCGCGTGGGTGCCGGTGAGCGTCGTGCGCAACACGTAGAGGAGCTTCTTGGTGGAGCGGAAGCCCGTCTTCTCCCACTCGCGCAACTGGCTCTGGGCGAAGCCGCGGTAGTGCCGGTGCAGACGCCGCGACAGCACGCCACGCACCAGTGGACGCAGGGACTCCAATTCGGCCGAGCCGCGCAGGGTGTGCGCCCCGAGCAGCCGCTCCAGGTAGTTGCCGTTGCCCTGGAGGACGCCGATCAGCACGGGGGCGACCTCGTTGGACGAGTAGTCCACCTCGACGCCCTCCACCACCTCCAGGCGCTCTGCGGCGGCGGAGCCTCGTTGCTCCAGCCCCAGCAACTCCGCGGTGGGGGTGATGTGGACGCACTTGAGATCCAGATCGCTGTCGGGCGAGGGGAAACCGTAGGCGTGAGCGCCCGAGAGGGACACGACGAGGTGCTGCCGACGCGTGGACTCCTCGTCGAGCACGCGGTCGGCCATGCGCCGCTGGTGCTCCGTCATCAGATGGTCCGTCATGACTCCTCTTCCTTCCATTCGACGGCCGGCGGCGCGGGGGCATCCCGGCCGAGCGGCCCGGGCTCCTTCTGCACCCAGCGCCGCGCCAGTTCCTCGCCCACGCGCCGAAGCAGACGGTCCGCGCGCCCGTAATCCGGGAGCCGCGGCAGCCCGCTGGTGCGGTGGGCCTCCTCCAGTTGCGGTGCGAGCGCCTCCGCATCCCTCAGCACCTCCTCCAGCGGGACGCGGCCGGCCTTTATCTCCAGCATGCGCGCCTTGTAGGGGCCGGAGACCTCGAAGGTGGGCACTCCTTCTCTCAGCCACCCGGTGGCGAGCACCACCAGGCGCAGCAGGTTGTAGGCGTTCTTTGGCCGTAGCTCGCGAGCGCTGGGAGGCCGCTGGCCGCCACCGCGCGCATAGCGGGTGAGGGCGGCGAAGTCGTTGGCTTCGATGAGGCCCTGGTCCCACAGCGAGCGGTAGAGCTGCTTGAGATATGTCCTCGCCGCGAGCAGTGCGTCCTCGGGCGAGGGGGCGGAGCGGGGGGAGATGGCCGCGAGTCGCCGGGACACCTCGTCCAGACTCGGAGCGGGCTCCTCGCACAGCCACTCGAGCACCCGGTCGCGGTGCTCCGCGAGCCGTTGGCTGCGCGTGAGCTTGTCGAGCTGGCTCATGGCGTACCGGCCGAAGCTGCCGAAGATGGCCTTGGACACGAAGGCCTCGCGCTCGGCGAGCAGCCACTCGCCCAGCTCGTCCGAGGCACGGGCGCCGGGGACGAAGAGCATCTCCAGGGTGTTGGGGTCGGCGCGCAGGGCCTGCTCCACCGCCTTGGAGAGCTCCCAGTAGGTGTGGCTGCCATCGGCGCTGACGAGATCTCTCGGCTTGTCGGCGAGGCCGAAGTGCCAGGGCAGCGGGAGGCCGAAGACGCCGCGCAGGTCGACGTCGGAGGACTCGTCAGCGAGGCCCCAGGCCCGCGAGCCCACCACGGTCTCCAGTACCACGCAGGGGCGCAGGGCCTCCCAGGTGGCGGCGCGCCTGAGCGCGAACTGGAGCTGGCCCGGCTTGCGGGGCACGAGCTCGTCGCGGGCATACCAGAGCTCGCCCACGCCGACGAGCTGCACGTCGAAGCCACCGCCGCGAGCGCGCACCACGCGGCCCACCACGCCCTGGGGGATACGCCGGTCACCGGCCACTCGCTCCACGCGCGTCGTCACCTCGGTGCCGTGGGGCAGCGGGACGGAGAGGCGATCCACCTGCTCGTAGCCGCGGGGACGGGCGGTGCCCTCGGTCGAGTCCTGCTCGGGAGTCTTGTGTCCGCGGCTCATGGCGCCTCCGAGAGGAGAGTACAGGATGCCCATGGACGTTACTGGCGTGGATGCCTGACGGCCATCCAGCTTCGGGAAGGCTATGTTGACACCCACCCATGTCCGAACCGCTCCTCGACAGCTTCGTCCACGATGAAAGTCGCGTCGCCTATCATCTCGCGGGAGATGGTCCCGAGTTGTTGCTGATCCACGGGGTGGGGGTGGTCGGCGCGAGCTGGAGGCCGCAGCTCGAAGGCCTGGCTGACGGTTTTCGGATGGCGGCCCCGGATCTGCCCGGCTTCGGCGCGAGCGAGCTGCCGCATGGCCGCCCCTCGGTCGAGGGCTGGGCGGAAGCCGCGCGCGCCCTGATGGATCACCTCGGTTGGGAACGCGCGCATGTCGCCGGTCATTCGATGGGCGGTCTGGTGGCGCAGCAGCTCGCGCTCGCTCACCCGCGGCGGGTGCGCAGCCTCGCGCTCCTATGCACCGGACCCCGCGGGTCCGAGCTGGCAAGCATCTCGCTCGCGAACCTGCCGCTGGCGGTGGGCTCGTTCGTCGGCACCCGCCGCATGCGCCGGCGGGCGTTCATGCGGATGGTGCTCTCGCCGCGGGCGGCGCGCGAGGACGACCTCGACGCGTGGGCCGAGCGCTTCGTGCCCATCTACGGCCGGGACGTGGCGTCGCCGGCGCCCCGCCTGCGGATGCAGCTCGGGGCGCTGAAGGACTTCGACCGGAGCGCCGAACTCGGTGGCATCACCGCTCCGACGCTCGTCGTGTCCGCGAGCCATGATCGCATCGCGCCGCCGGCGCGCGGGAGAGCGCTCGCGGCTGCGATTCCGGGCGCCCGCTACGAGGAGGTCGACGGAATGGGGCACGCCCTGCCGGTCGAGCACGCAGCCTTCGTCAACGGTCGCCTGCACGCCGCGTTCGCATGACGCGCGGGGCCCTGATTCTCATTTCACGACGAGGTTCCAACCCTCGCGCCGCGAAACGCCTGAGACACGGCATGCGGCTCCGTGGGGTTCTTCACCTTGGAGCCGGACATAGTACCCTCGCCTCATGTCTCCCGTGCTCATCGTGTTCCTCGCCGTCCTGGCCCTGCTCGTGGCAGTCGCCCTCCATGACGTCCTTCAGAGGCGGCACGCCATCATCCACAACTTCCCCATCATCGGGCGCTTCCGCTACTGGCTCGAGCGACTGGGTGGACCGCTGCGACAGTACATCGTCACCGGCAATGACGCGGAGCGGCCCTTCTCGAGGGATCAGCGCCGGTGGGTGTATGCCTCGGCGAAGCAGGAGAACAACTACTTCGGCTTCGGCACGGACAACGACCTGGAGCAGACCTCTGGCTATATCATCGTGCGGCACTCGGCCTTCCCCCTCAACGCGCCGCACTCGGGCGAGCCGGGGTATGACCCTCGCTACGGCTGCCCGTCGGCGAAGGTGATGGGCGGGTGGAGGGGGCGGAAGAAGGCGTTCCGACCGGCCTCCCTGGTGAACACGTCCGCGATGAGCTTTGGCTCGCTCAGCTCGCGCGCCGTCGAGGCACTCAACCGCGGAGTGGCGCTCGCCGGGGCGATGCAGAACACGGGCGAGGGAAGCATCTCCGACCATCACCGTCATGGTGGGGAGCTCGTCTGGCAGCTCGGCACCGGCTACTTCGGTTGCCGCGACGAACGCGGGCGCTTCTCGCTGGAGCGGTTGTTGGAGACGGCCGCGTCGGCGCCGGTGCGGGCCATCGAAATCAAGCTCAGCCAGGGGGCCAAGCCCGGGCTGGGGGGCGTGCTTCCGGCGGCGAAGATCACCCCGGAGATCGCCCGTATCCGGCAGATTCCCCTGGGCCAGGACTGCATCAGCCCCTCGAGCCACACCGCCTTCCATGATGTGGACTCGCTGCTGGACTTCATCGAGCGCCTGGCGGACGAGACCGGGCTCCCGGTGGGCATCAAGTCGGCCGTGGGCGAGACCGGCTTCTGGCACGAGCTGGCGCGTCGCATCGACGAGACCGGGCGGGCGCCGGACTTCATCACCATCGACGGTGGAGAGGGGGGCACGGGCGCGGCGCCGCTCTCCTTCAGCGACAACGTGTCGCTGCCCTTCAAGCTGGGCTTCTCCCAGGTGTACCGCGCGTTCGCCGAGCGGGACGTTCACCAGAAGGTCGTCTTCATCGGCTCGGGCAAGTTGGGCTTCCCTCAGGAATCACTGCTGGCGCTGGCCCTGGGGTGCGACATGATCAACGTCGGGCGCGAGGCGATGCTGGCCATCGGGTGCATCCAGGCGCAGGAGTGCCATACGGGCTTCTGCCCGACGGGAGTGGCCACGCAGAACGCCTGGCTGATGAAGGGGTTGGATCCCACGCTCAAGTCCGCGCGTCTGGCGAACTACCTGGTGACCCTGCGCAAGGAGCTGCTCGCGCTGGCTCGCGCGTGTGGGGAGCCGCACCCCGCTCTGGTGCCGCTGGACAGGCTGGACATCCTGGAGCCGGGCTTCGTCACGCGGTCGGCTCGGACGGTGTTCGGGTACGAGCCGGGCTGGGGGCTTCCGCAGGCCGAGGAGCGCGAGGCGCTGCGCCAGTTGATGCCGGGTTCGCTCGGCGGAGACCTCCGAACAGGGGATGCACGGTCCGAGCAAAGGGCCGGCTGAGCCATGCCCGAGGGGCCGCCGCTCCACGGCGGGCACCTCCTGTCGGAGACCTCAGGGTGTGCGGGAGAGGCCGCAAGCGGTGGCCACGTCGTCACGGTAGGCGAGCCAGAGCTCGAGCGCCTGCTCCATGGCCTCCAGGACGGGGGCCTGCGCCTCGGGGGGGACGTGCTCGAGCATGACGTGCCAGGCGGCGCGGCGGTGCTCGTGCTCGACGCCTCGATGGGCCTTCGTGAGGGCGAGGCTCCGCAGGGGGAGGCCGTAGTGGACGACGAGCGGGTGCTGCTCGAGAGGCGGCTCGGCGCGAGGAGGGGCCGAGGCGTCGAAGAGGGCGCGCTCGTGCGGGGTGCCCTCCAGGAAGAGGGTGACGAGGGCGGCGGCCACGGCCCAGCCCCGGGCGGTGGTGGCTTCGTCGAGGAAGGCGCGATAGCGGGCGGCGGCGGGGATGAGCTCCACGTGCTCGAAGCGGGTGAGCTCGAAGCCGAGGCCTCGGGGGTATTCGAGGAAGAGCTCGGGGTGGGGGCGGCCGGCATGGAGGCCGCCCGTCTCCTCCTCATAGAGGTTCTCGGCGAGCTCGCGGCGCACGGCGGGGAGGGGACACTGCACATAGGCGCGGCCAACGAGCACGGGGAAGTCGCGCACGTAGACGGCGTATTCCTGCTCCAGGTGGATGTGGAGCCGGGAGCGGGGAACGCGGCCGGCCGTGAAGGAGGGCCAGGCCCAATGCACCTTGCGCTCCATGAGCTGGAGCAGCGCCTCTCGGAAGTCGTCGCGCGTCATGGGGACATTTTCCCCGGGCGAGGCGTCGCGGTCGACTCGGCTGGCTTCTGACAGTTTGATTCTCGAATTCATGTTTTCCTGAATCCTTTTCCGGCCTCCCAGGCTCATAGCTTCGAGTCCCTGCTCTTCTGAGGCCGTACGGGGGAGCAAATCGAGGAGGTGTTCGTGCAACGTGTATCTGCAGCTCGGATTTCCCTGGCCTGCGTCCTGCTGACCTCGGCCTGTTCCTATGGCCAGAGCGCGCCGGTGGCGGACGATCAGTTCGTCTCCACGCATTTCTCGGGCTCGGGTAACTGCGCCACCTGCCACAACGGGTTGACGGATCCATCGGGCACCGACGTCTCCATCGAGACGGACTGGGCCTCCACCGTCATGGCCAACTCGACGAGGGATCCTTTCTGGCAGGCCAAGGTGGCAAGCGAGCTGCGCCGAAACCCGCAGCTCTCGAGCGTGGTGAATGACAAATGTACGCGCTGCCACGCTCCCATGGCCAACGTGGAGGCGAAGCATGATGGGGCGCCCGTCCAGGTGTTCAACGGGGGCTTCCTGGACTCGGGGAACGCCTACTTCGATCACGCGATGAACGGGGTGAGCTGCACGGTGTGCCACCAGGTGGAGGACAACGGCAAGCTGGGCACGCTCGAGGGCTTCTCCGGCAAGTACTCCATCGGGACGTACGCCAACCCGGTGGATCGCCCCATCTTCGCGCAGTACACCAACCCTCGCGTGGCGCCGATGCAGAACTCGGTGCAGTACACGCCGATGTACGGCGCCCACACCGCGACCTCCGAGATGTGCGCCACCTGCCACAACCTCAAGACACCATTCGTGGATGCGGCCGGCAACGTGGTCAGCACCACGCCCGAGAGCGAGTTCCCCGAGCAGATGGTGTACTCGGAGTGGAAGCACAGCGTCTTCGCCTCCACCGGCCCCGAGGCGCGGAGCTGCGTGGGCTGCCACATGCCGCAGGTGGACGGCGTCGTCATCTCCAACCGGCCGTTCAACCTCTCCCCGCGAAACGGCTTCGGCAAGCACTACTTCGTGGGTGGAAACACGGCGTTGCTCGACATGCTGGACACCCACCGCTCGGAGCTCGGGGTGACGGCGACCGGCTTCGCGACCTCCAAGGCGCGGACGCGGGACGTGCTCGCCTCCGCGGCTTCGCTGCAGGTGCTGTCCTCGAGCCGGAGCAGCAACCAGCTCACGGTGCAGCTCCGGGTGGACAACGGCTCCGGGCACAAGCTGCCCACCAGCTTCCCCTCCCGCCGCGCCTGGCTCCACTTCACCGTGAAGGATGCGGCCGGCAACGTGCTCTTCGAGTCGGGCGGGATGAACGCGGATGGCAGCATCATCGGCGTGGACGCGGACGCCTCGCCCTCCCTCTACGAGCCCCACCACGAGGTCATCACCCAGGGAGACCAGGTGCAGGTGTACGAGAGCATCATGGGAGACACGGACGGGAACCTCACCTACACACTGCTGCGCGCCGCCGCCTTCCTGAAGGACAACCGCCTCCTGCCGCCGGGGTTCGTCAAGGGCACCGCGCCCGTGGACATCCAGGTGGTGGGGGGCGCGGCGAGCGACGCGAACTTCACCGGAGGGAGTGACACCCTCACCTACCAGGTGCCGGTGAGCGCCAGCGGCCAGGTCACGGTGACGGCCGAGCTTCTGTACCAGTCCATGGCCTACGGCTTCGTGCAGGATCTGTCCTCCGACGCGGCCGACCCCTTCGTGTCCCGCTTCCTGGGTTACTACGACCAGGCCACGCTCCGCTCCGAGAGCATCGCCTCGGTGAGCGTCGTGGTGCCTTGAGTCCAACACGTGCCGGGTGAGGCTGTTGTCGCCGCGCCCGGCACGTGGGAGACACGGAGGCATGAGCGTCCGCGTCGAGAAGAACGGCCCCGTCACCACCGTCATCCTCACCCGCCCCGAGGTGCGCAATGCCGTGGACGGCGCCACGGCCCAGGCGCTCGCGGACGCCTTTCGCGACTTCGACGCGGACCCCGAGGCGAAGGTGGGCGTCCTCTTCGGAGAAGGCGGCACCTTCTGCGCTGGCGCGGACCTGAAGGCCGTCGCCGAGGGCCGGCTGCCCCGGCTCGAGCCGGATGGGGATGGTCCCATGGGGCCATCGCGCATGCTGTTGAGCAAGCCGGTGGTCGCGGCCCTCTCCGGCCACGCCGTGGCCGGGGGCCTGGAGCTGGCCCTGTGGTGTGATCTCCGCGTCGCCGAGGAGGATGCCGTGCTGGGCGTGTTCTGCCGCCGATGGGGCGTGCCGCTCATCGACGGGGGGACGGTGCGGCTGCCCCGGTTGATCGGCCTCGCCCGAGCGATGGACCTCATCCTCACCGGGCGCCCGGTGTCCGCGCAGGAGGCGCTGGGGATGGGGCTCGTCAACCGCGTGGTGCCTCGCGGACAGGTGCGCGAGGCCGCCGAGGCGCTGGCTCGGGAGATCGCCGCCTTTCCCCAGGCCTGCATGAACGCGGACCGGCTCTCGGCGTATACCCAGGCCGGGCTCTCCTTGGAGAGGGCGCTCCTCCAGGAGTTCCAGCGCGGCGTGAAGGTGTTCGAGTCGGAGTCCCTGCCCGGCGCCACGCGGTTCGCCCGAGGGGCCGGGAGGCATGGGACGTTCGAGTAGGGGGGGGTGGAGCTACTGCTTCACCAGCACCAGGTCCCTGGACTGCACCAGGTCCACCTCGCCCGTGAAGTGGGTGAAGTCCTCGTACCGTGCCCGAGGCACCCGCGCCCGCTCCACCCGCACCGTCTCCTCCAGCGTCAGCGTGCGCCCCTCCTGCTTCTCCGTCCGCAGGAAGCGACCGTAGGCACTCTCCAGCTTCAGCTCCTCCAGGGGGTCCTCCAGCCGGTAGCCTTCTGGCATCGTCAGCGTCACTCGCGTGCGGCTCGTCTCCGTGCTGTCGATGTAGAGCGGCGTGGCGCGGTTGCTGAGCTGCACGTAGCGCCTCCCGAGCTGCGCGGGCAGTGTCAGGGAGCCCAGCACCAGCTTGCCGCCCTCCACCCGGGCGAAGCGCGGCGCGGTGAATGCGTAGCGCACCGTGAAGGGCGCCCCCACCTCCTTCGGGTTGTCCAGCGTCAGCTCCGTCAGCTCCGCGCCGCCGAAGTAGCGCCCCACCGCCGCCTGCAGCGCCTGCCGTCGACGCTCCCCCGAGATGGCCTCGAAGGCCTCCGAGAGCTGCGCCGCCTCGAAGCCGGAGTACGTCTCCTCTCCCTTGCCGGTGAGCCGCCCGTCCTCTCCAAGCTCCAGCGCCAGCTTCACCTGCTTTCCAGGCGCCTCCACCAGCGGCGGCGTCTTCACCTTCTCCAGTGGCCGACCGGGCTCGGGCAGCAGGTATGCCTCGCGCTCGCCCAGCGCGCTCTCGGGCAGCTCGCCGAAGGGCGCGTACCTCGTGCTGGTGTCCAGCCACACTGGCTCCGCCCCCGGCACCTCCACCCGCAGCGCCACGTACGAGAGCAGCGCCTCCTCGGGGAACACGTACTCCGATGGATCCGACGCGAAGGTTCGCACCAGGGCCAGCCGCGCCGGAATGCCCAGCGACTCCAGCCCCGCCTTCATCACCCACAGCCGGCTGCCCCGGTCCTGCGCCACCGTGGACGCCGCCGACTGCAGCAGCCCCGCATCCCTCCCGCTGAACTGCTTCATCACCGCCGCGTACAGCGCCTTCACCGCCTCCATCCCCTGCACGCCCTCGGTGGCCTCGCGCGCGAACGCCTCCACCTCCCAGTTGCGCGCCCCCCGCTCCAGGAAGGCATCCGCGTACACCGCCACCAGTCGGTCGTTGCCCGTGGTGCCCGCCCCCACCACCACGAAGGGCAGGTACTCCCTGCTCGACGGCGGGCTGCCCGGCTCGGGGATGAAGGGCGGTATGCCTCGCGCCTCGAAGGTGAAGACCTCCTCGTCCCCCTTCACCACCGGGGGCGGCACCTTCAGCCCGTGCGCATCCACCTTCATGCCCGTGCCCTTGGGCGCCACCACCGTGTACGTGGCCCGGTGGTTGGGCATGTCGGCCACGCGGAAGTAGAAATCGGAGGCGGTGAAGCCCGGCTGCGCCTGCCCTCGCGAGGACTCGGCCAGCAGGTACTCCACCTCCACGTAGTCCCCCACCTGCACGCCCGGCAGGCTGATGGTGTCCTTGCCCGAGATGCTCTCCGGCTCCAGCACCGAGCCGTCCGCCTTCAGCGTGCGCAGCGCCAGCACCTGCGCGCCCCCGGGCAACCTCACCTCGGCGATCTCCTGCACGCCGCCTTGCTGCAGGGCCTTCTGGATGGTGTGGATGCGGTTGACCACCGAGCCGTCCGGGAACACCCGCACGGCCGCCGCGTCCAGCACGTAGGCCGCGGCGCTGTCCTCGGGGCCCGGGTTGGCCTCGTAGTCCGCGATGGCCTGCCGGCCGTCGATGGCGTAGTCCTGCAGCAGCTCCTTCCCCGTCTTCTCGCGCACCACCGCGCGACGCAGCGACAGGTTGTCCCCGTCCAGCGCCAGGGCCTGCTCACGCAGAGCCAGGGCTCCGGCCGTGTCCCCCGCGTGCTCGCGCACGTCCGCCAGCCGCTCCAGGAGTCGCGGGTTGCGTGGCCACTGCGCTCTCAGCGTCTCGAGCGTGGCAGAGGCCTCGTCGTAGCGGCGCAGCGCCAGCAGGGCGCTCGCCAGGGACAGGCCCGTGTCTACCTCCCCCGGGTTGAGCGCGAGCTGCTCCTGGTACAGCGCGGCGGCGCGCTCCACGTCACCCCGCATCCGGGCGTGCTCGGCCGCGCGCAGCAGCGCTCCCGGGCAGCCCTTCAGCCCGGCCATGGACTCGTCGGCGCGCGCCACCGCATCGTGGCGCCGGGCCAGCCCGTAGCGCAGCGCCTGCGCCTCGCACAGCCCCGGCTGCGCCTTCAGCGCCGCCTCCAGGCTCTCCTCCGCGTGGCTCTCCACTTCCAGCGCCAGGGCCGCGCGTGCCTCCAGCAGGTGTACCGGCCAGCCCGGTGGCGTCACCACGGTGCGCGCCGTCTTCAGCGCCTCCATCGCCGTGGACGGCTGACTCTCGTTGAGGGCCAGCTCGGCGCGCAGCAGCAGCGCGGCCACGTCGCCCGGATCCTTCGCCAGCGACGCCTCGAGATCCCTCGTGGTGCGCCCGCGCGCCACCTTGGTGGGGATGCTCCGGTCCTCCGCGGCCAGCTCGGCGCGAAGCGAGAGGATGGCGGGCGTCTGCGCGACGCGCTCCATGCGCCGCATCAGCCGCCAGGCGCCATCGGAGTCCCTCCCCATGCCGTCCCGCACCGCGATGAAGTCCGCCAGCAGCGAGCCCGCCTCGTCGGTGAGCGCGGCGGACAGCTCCTCCGCGCGCGGGTAGATGAGCTCCGCCCGGGCGGTCTCCGGCCTGGTGCCCCACGTGGCCGGCGCGGGGCCGGTGGCCGCGGTGTAGCGGATGGTCGAAGGGCGCCCGTCCGCGCGCAGCAGCGAGAGGGCCACGCTGCCCGAGCGCTGGTCCTTCATCACCTTGATGAGGATGCGGTGCCGGCCCTCCTTCAGGTGCAGTGGTTGCGCCCGCACCGAGGAGGAGGCCCCCTCGAAGGCGCGGCGCTCCAGTACGGGCATTCCATCCATCAGCACCTTGTGCGAGGCGCTGCTGACGGAGCGCACCACGTAGAGGCCGGACTTGGGAACCTCCGCGTCCACGACCATCAGGTAGACGTCTCCCGAGGGAGGCTCGCCGGAGGGCTCCAGTCGGATGTCCGGTGCCTGGAGGGTGCGCGGAGTCAGCGGGCCGAAGGGGCCGGAGAAGGGGCCCACGAGCGAGCCGTCCCTCTCCGGGGGCGTGGGCTCGTCGAAGGACAGCAGGTGGTACGCCGAGAAGGGCCCCAGCAGCGTGGCCGTGTCCACCGCACCCATGTCCTGGCGCACGGTGGTCCGTGCGGCCTGGTCGCCCCGGATCCCGAGCACTACGAGCCGGGCGGCGCGCAGGAGCTGAGCGGCCTCGCCCGTGGAGCCGGCGTCGAGCGCCAGTCGCGTGCCCTTCAGGATGGTGTCGTCCAGTGCGGTCGAGGTGCCCGCCATGTCCAGCACGTAGCGTGCGGCCGGCACCGCGAGCGGGTGGCTCGGTGCGCGGGTCGTCAGCGCGAGCGCGGTCTCGAGCGCGGCGCGGGGGTTGGCGACGCGGCGGGCGAGCAGGTGCTGGCCATGGAGGGCGAAGGGATCGGTCGGATCCTTCACCAGCGCCTCGCCGAAGCGCTCGCTGGCCGCGGCGGGGTCTCCCGTCACCAGCCACGCATGGAATCCGGCCAGGGCGAGGGTACGGGCTTCGGGGTGGTGGCCCTTCTTCGCGGCCGCCGTGGCGGCCCGCTCGAGTACCGCGGTGGGTGAGGAGGTGTGGGCACAGCCGGCCTGGAGGCTGGCGGCGAGCAGAAGCGCGGTCAGTCGACGGGAGAAGGTGCGCATGGAGCGCCAGGGATAATTCAAAGCCTCCGGTGAGGCCACCTTCACATGCAGGAGCGAGGCGCTCGCTACCTCGAACGCTTGCCCTTCGACGTGCTGGACCGCTTCCTGGGGGAGGGCGTCTCGCGCGGAGCCTCGGCCGGCGTGGCGGGCGGAGGTGGCGCGGGCTGGATGAGGTAGGAGAAGTCCTCGATGCGGCAGGAGCCCTCGATGCAGCCGAAGGCGGGCACGGGGACGTCCCCGAACTGCTTCTGCCAGTCTGGTCCCAGGTGGAGTGGCTCGGCGAGTGCCCTCCTGTCCCTTCCCTTGCCGACCCATGCGCGCAGGATGCCTTCTCCATCCACCGTCAGCTCGAGGTGCGGGGTGCCGGAGGGCGAGGGGAGGCTCAGCATGGTGCCCTGTCGCTCGCCGAGCGCCCACTCGAGCCTCAGTGGCGCGCCGGCCGCGTCATGGACCAGGGCCACATATCGTCCCGTGCTGCCCATCATCACCAGCGCGGTCTGAGGATCCGGCGGCGGGCCGAAGAGGAGGGCGAGCGCCCGGGCCTCGAACGTGGGGTCGGCAGCCTCGGCGCCCACCCTGGCGGTGAAGCGGGCGACGCCGCCCTCCAACCCCACCACGTCCACCCTCGCCAGGCCCACGCGCGACTGGCTCTCCACGGGAGGGAAGACGAGCGCCTTCTCCTCGGCGACCACGGGCCGGCCGGAGACGAGCAGCGAGAGGGGATCCGGCCCCTCTCCCAGGGTCACCTTGCGATGCTCTCGCCCCGTCACCCGCCCGGCCATACGCTGCACCGACGGTGGCCCGAGGTCCGCGGTGAGCGCGGCGCCCGGTGTCACTGGCACGCGCTTCTCCTCGCTGCGCAGCCAGGCCACCGTCAGCACGCCCAGCGCGGCCAGCACCACCAGCGTGGCCACCGTCTGGAGGATGAGCCGCCCCCCCCTCCGCACCGCCCGCACCACCCGCTCCGTCCGGGTGAGCGAGGCGGAGGTGGCCGCGGTCGTCAGGCCGGGGACGAGCGGCTCCAGGTCGGCGATCAACGCGGAGACGTTCGGGTAGCGGTCCGCGGGGGTCGGTTTGAGGCAGCGCGCGACGATGGCATCCAGCCGGAGGTCCACCTCCGGCTTGCGACGAGAGGGGGCCTCGAAGGTGCCCAGGGGCACCTCGCCCACCAGCAGCTCGTACATCATGATGCCGAGCGCGAAGATGTCCGCACGCTCGTCCGCGCTCTTCGCATCCACCCGCTGCTCAGGGGCCATGTAGGACAGTGTCCCCATGGCTACGTGTGTGCTGGTCAGGTCGAAGCGGGTGCCGGAGTCGTCCAGGAAGGAGGCGAGGCCGAAGTCCGTCACCTTGGCGACGCCGCCGGCCTGGTCATCGAAGAGGATGTTCTCCGGCTTGAGATCTCTATGGATGACGCCGCGCCGGTGCGCGTACTCGATGGCCCGGCAGATTTCGAGCATCATCTTCAGCGCGCTGGTGCTGTCCAGCAGCGGCGAGCGCATCACCTCGCGCAGCGAGGGCCCGTCCACGAACTCCATCACCAGGTAGTAGGTGGAGTCGGTGCGGCCCTTGTCGAGGATGGAGACGATGTTGGGATGCTGGAGGGCGGCGAGCGCCGCGGCCTCCTTCTGGAAGCGGGCGACGAAGCTGGCGTCCTGGGCGAGCTGCGAGTTGAGCAGCTTGACGGCCACGGTGCGCTCCAGCGAGAGCTGGGTGGCCTTGTGTACCTCTCCCATTCCGCCGGTGCCGACGAGGGCGTCGAGGCGGTAGCCCGGAATTTCTTCCGAGGGACGGGTCCGGCTGATGGCGGTGGTCTCGAGGAGGGACATGGGCGGGCGGTCGAGGTTAGCAGACTCGGGGCTGGCCCTGTCAGAAGGCTTGCCGGGAGCTCGTCACCCGGGCGTGAGGAGCTGGATGTCGTTCAAGGTGGAGGGCAGCTCGTCGTCGCCGAGGTCCTCGGTGTGCCCCTGGCCGAGCTGGCCGGAGTCATTGAGCCCCCAGCAGCGCACTTCTCCGGTGTCCAGCAGAGCGCAGGTGAAGGAGGCGCCCGTGGTGACATGCAAGACGGCGGCCCCGGCGAGGTCCACGGGGTGGGCGGGAGGCGCATGCAGCTCGTCGCGGTGCCCGAGGCCGAGCTGGCCATGGCCGTTGTCACCCCAACACTGGAGAGAGCCTGTGCTCAGCAGTGCGCAGGTGTGGTGACGGCCGGTGGAGAGTTGCAGCGGATGGCCGCTCACGGAGACGCTCTCCGAGGAAGAGGGCAGCTCGTCATTGCCGATGGCGAAGGTGTGGCCCAGGCCGAGCTGGCCGCTGCTGTTGAGCCCCCAGCAGCGCACGGCGCTGGTGTCGAGCAGGGCGCAGGTATGCCAGTCCCCCGCGGAGAGTTGCAGGACGCGGCCGCCCACGCTGATGTCTCCCGCGAGCGAGGGCGGCTCGTCATCGCCGAGGGAGCGGGTGTGGCCGTAGCCGAGCTGGCCGAAGTCGTTGCGGCCCCAGCAGCGCACGGCGCCCGTGTCGAGCAGGGCGCAGGTGTGCCAGCCGCCCGCGACGAGCTCCCGCACGGTGCCTCCCACGTCCACGTCCCCCGCGCTCGAGGGCAACTCGTCGTCGCCGAGGGAGCGGGTGTGGCCGTAGCCGAGCTGGCCATGCTGGTTGAGGCCCCAGCAGCGCACGGCGCCGGTGTCCAGGAGGGCGCAGGTATGCTCGGCGCCGGCCGCGAGCTTCACGGCGTTGCTCCCGAGGTGGACATAGCCCAGGCGGGAGAGGGCCTCGCCGCCCCATACGTCCTCGGTGGTGCCGTAGCCGAGCTGGCCGTGTTGATTGCGGCCCCAGCAGCGGACCAGACCGCTCTCGAGCAGGGCACAGGTGTGGTGGCCGCCCACGGCCAGCCTCGTCGCCACCCCCACCTCGGGCACGTCCCCCGCGGTGTAGGGCTGCTCGTCGTCACCCAGGTCGTTGGTGTGGCCGTGGCCGAGCTGGCCGCCCTGGTTGCGGCCCCAGCAGCGCACGGTGCCGTCCTGGATGAGGACGCAGGCATGGGCGTGGCCGGCCTGGAGCTGGTGGAGGCCGATGGCCTCCACGGGCTGCTCGGGAAACTGGTTGGCCTCCAGCGGGTACAACAGGGTCGTCCGGCCGCCGTCGCCGTCCGTCACCTCTAGCTTCAGCGTGCCGCGCACGGCCGGGGTGTAGTGCTGGAGGGTGGTGGGGTTGGTGTCGCCGGTGAAGGAGGGGACCGGGTCGAAGGAGCCCTCCGGGGTGAAGCTCCAGGAGTAGGAGAGCGCGTTGGACGGGCCATCATCGGCCACCTCGGCCCGCCAGAGGACGTTGCCGGTGCCGGAGATGCGGCCGGCGGTGAGGTGGTTGATGACCGGGTTGACGAGGACGCCGAGCCGCGTGTCCTGGGCGGTGCCCTTCCCCGACGGCTTCACCCGGCTCCTGAAGGTGGTGGTGACGGCGTGGCCGCTGCCGTCGAGTATCTCCACCTGGTGCTCGAAGTGCGTCATCCCCTCCACCCAGGGCGGGTTGTAGCGGCTGACGAAGGTGCCAGTGGTGGCCTCCAGGGTGAAGGTGCCACTGGATGGGTCGAAGGTGCCTCCACCGGGCGCGGGGAGGATGCGAAAGGTCAGCTCCTCACCGACGGGGCCCTGCACGGTGAAGCTGACGTTACCGGGCTCGCCCCACTCGAAGTTGCCGGGCGCGAAGACCTTCTTGACGCCTGGCAGGGGAATGGGGTCGTCCTGATGGGGCGAGCTCAGGGAGAGGACGACGTCCTCGCTGTCCCCGCGGGCGGCGTCGAGCGTCTGATCCGTGGTGCTGCTGAAGAGCAGGGTGTCGTGGGGATCGAAGGCGCGGGCGTGGAAGGTGAGTCTCCTGCCACAGGGGAGCTGCGGGAGGGTGCCCGTCCAGCTCTCGGAGAGCGGAGAGAGCTCGAAGTCGGTGTGGAGGAATTCGCCTGTCTCCTTCTCCTTCACGTCGATGCGGACGCTGGCCACGTCGACGAAGGAGGAGGGCTCGGAGGAGAGCGCGGAGAGGCCGCGGGGCCCGGACGCTGCCTGGTCCGGGTCGATTCGCTCCGGGGTGATGGCGAAGGACGCGCTGGTGCGGTCCTCGGCCTGTTGGAGCCCGGTGGGCGAGGCGTTGCAGCTCGTGAGAACGAGGGCGGCCATCCACGGTGCTTTCATCGCGCGTGCGTGCCTTTCCGCCGTGTCAGGGCGTCAGGAGACCGACCTCGCCCGCGGTGAAGGGGAGTTCGTCGTCTCCGATACTGCGGGTATGGCCGTAGCCGAGCTGGCCATGGCCATTGGCGCCCCAGCAGAGGGCCTGACCGCTGCTCAGCAGGGCACAGGTGTGGTAGCCGCCCGCTGTGAGGGCGTAGGCCGTGGCGCCGCCCAGGTTCAGAGAGACACTGATGGGCGCGGTGTATTGGGTGGTGTGGCCATAGCCGAGTTCACCATGGCCGTTGTACCCCCAGCACTTGACCTGGCCACTGCTCAGCAGGGCGCAGGTGTGGTAGCCGCCACTGGTCACCTGCAGCGCCCTGGCGCCCAGCGCGAGATCGCCTCCGGGAGAGGAGCGGTTGATGATGTTGCCGTAGCCGAGCTGGCCGTAGTTGTTGTAGCCCCAGCAGCGGATGCTGCCCGTGTCGAGCAGGGCGCAGGTCTGGGCATAGCTCGCGGAGAGCTGGAGGACGGTGCCCCCCACGTTGACGTCGCCCGCCGAGGAGGGATGCTCGTTGTCTCCGATGGTGGTGGTGTGGCCGTAGCCGAGCTGGCCATGGCCATTGGCGCCCCAGCAGCGCACCCGACCGCCTGTCAGCAAGGCGCAGGTGTGCCAGCCGCCGGCGACGAGCTCCTGCACGGAGCCTCCCACCTGGACGTCACTCACGTCCCAGAGTCCCTCGTCATCGCCCACGTTCTGGGTATGGCCGTAGCCGAGCTGGCCGTAGTCGTTGAGGCCCCAGCAGCGCACCTTGCCGGTGGTGAGCAGGGCGCAGGTATACCAGTAACCGGCCGCGAGCCGCACGGCGCGGGCACCCAGGTTCACGTAGCTCTGGCTGAGGAGGGGCTCGTCGTCGCCCACGCTCTGCACGTGGCCGTAGCCGAGCTGGCCGTGGTTGTTGCGGCCCCAGCAGCGCACGTAGCCGCTGCGCAGGAGCGCGCAGGTGTGCGCGGCGCCGGCGGCGAGCTGCACCACCCCATCCCCGAGCTGGAGATTTCCCGCCGTATAGGGCAGCTCGTTGTCGCCGATGTTGTTCGTGTGGCCGTAGCCGAGCTGGCCGTAGTTGTTGAGGCCCCAGCAGCGGACGTTGCCGTCGTTGAGGAGGGCGCAGGTGTGGGCGTCGCCCGTGACGAGCGTGTTGATGAGCCCCATTTCACTGGCGTCATCCGGAAACTGGTCGGGCGTGAGCGCGTAGAGGACCGTGGTCTTCCCGCCATCGGTGTCCGTCACCTCCAGCGTCAGGGTGCCCTGGAGCGCGGCGCTGTAGTTGTGCAGGGTGGTGGGGTTGGCCTGGGAGGCGAAAGCGGGCTCGGGGGTGACGCTGCCCTCGGGAGTGAAGCTCCAGGCGTAGGAGAGCGCGCCGAGGGGGGCGTCATCCGCCACGCTGGCTTCCCAGACGACGTCGGTGCTACCGGGGATGCGGCTGGCCGACAGGTGGTTGATGACCGGGTTGAAGAGGACACTCACCCGGGTGCCCGTGGCGTCTCCTCCCGAGTCCGGCGGCAGCACCCGGGTCCGGAAGGTGGTGCTGACCGAGTGGCCGGCCTCGTTGGTGACCTGGACCTGGTGGGTGAAGGTGGTGATGGCCGCCACGGTCACGGGCGGCACGTACCGGCTGACGAAGGTGCCGGCGATTCCTTGCTGCAGGGTGATGGAGCCCTCGGAGGGGTAGAAGGCGCCGCCCCCCTGCGCGGGAAGGATGGTGTAGCGGAGCGTCTCGCTGGCGTTGCCTTCGATGGAGAAGCTGATGTTGCCGCTCTGGCTGAGGGCAAACTCATAAGGAACGACGATCTTCTTGATGCGGGGCAGGGTGATGGTGGCGCCATCGTTGGATGGGGCCAGGGTGATGACCACGCTCTCAGCGTCACTGATGAGGGACTGATCCGTGCTGCCTCCGAAGAGCAGCGTGTTGCTCACGTCGTAGGCGCGAGCGCTGAAGGTGAGAGTCTTCCCCTTGGGCAGGAAGGGAAGGGTGCCCGTCCATCCTCCCGCCCCCAGGGTGAGGTCGAATTCGAGGTAGATGGGGGCGCCCGAGTCCGTCTCCTTCACGTCGATGCGGAGGGTGGTGACATCGGTTGGGGAGAAGCCGAGCCTGGAGACCGAGAAGGCCGAGCGGTACCCGGGCAGGGGGCTCGCGAGCGACTCCGCGACGACCTCATCCATGGCGATGGAGAAGGTGACGGTGGCCGTACCGTGGGCCTCCGGTGTGGTCTCGGTGCAACCAGCGACTGCCAGCGCGGCGCTCAAGAGCAGGGCCAGGGCCATGAGAGGGCTCCTGGGCCGCCTGCGAGGAAATGCTCGGTGGTTCACGGCGCTCTTCCTTTGGGGATGGAAACGACGAGGAGGGCGAGGGCCCGTGGAAGAGCCCTCGCCCTGGAGGTGAAGCGGGTTACTGGCCCTGGGGCGTCAGGAGTTGGAGGTCGCCCGCGGTGGAGGGCAGCTCGTTGTCGCCGATGTCGAGCTTGTTGCCGTAGCCGAGCTGGCCATAGGCATTGGCGCCCCAGCAGCGGGCCGCGCCGGTGCTCAGCAGGGCGCAGGTGTGGGCACCGCCCCCGGTGACCTG
>QKJM01000802.1 GCA_003249315.1 Archangium sp. | reverse complement strand
GCCTCGCCGCGGCCGACGGGAAGATCAAGGAAGCCCAGCCCCAGCTCGCCGCCCGGACGAAGAAGATCCAGGAGCTCGAGCTGGCCATGGAGAATGCGCTCGGCGCCAAGTCTCGTCTGGAGAAGGAGTTCAACGCCCGGCTCTCCGCCACCGAGGCCAAGACCCACGAGGCCATCACCCGGCTCAACGCCGCCCACAAGGATCGCAAGGAGCTGGAGGCTCGCCAGCACAAGGAGCTGGAGGACCTGACGGCCCGGCACAAGGCGGAGCTGGATCGTCGCGACGCCATCAAGGCCCAGGAGATCGGCCGCCTGCAGCAGTCGGTGCAGGAGAAGAGCAAGGCCCTCAAGGTCGCCGAGCTCGAGCTGGCCCGCTACAAGTCGAAAGCGCCCTCCTCACCGGGCACCGCCAGCGTCTCCCGCGCGTCCGCCAGGGCTCCCGCGCCTCCGCCACCCGAAGAGGAGGCGCCCACCACCCAGGTCGCCACCATTCCTCCCGCACCTCAGCAGCGCACCGCCGCGGCCCGCCCGGCCGCTCGCTCGGGAGCCAACACCGCCGTTCCTCCCAGCAAGCAGCGCCGCGCCGCTCCTCCACCTCCCGTTCCCATGGAGGAGGAGGACGACAGCTCCGAGCGCACCGTGATGATGAAGATCCCCACCTCTCCCGACGGGGACGAGAACGACTGGACCTCCCTGGTGGACGAGTTGGACAAGTGAGTCCGCCCCGGGCCCGCTCGTCCTAGAGCGTCGAGCGGGCCTGGCGCACCAGTTCCTTCAGCTCGACGGTGGCGAGCACCGCCCGGAAGGAGACCGACGCCTCTCCTTCCAGCTCGGCCCGAGCCCGGGCCATACGCCAGCGCTCCCTCACCGTCCGGGTGGCGACATAGGCCAGCAGCAGCAGGAAGCCCCCAGGCGTCAGGGCCACCGCCACCACCAGCAACATTCGCCACCACCAGGACATGAGTACACCCCCAGGGACTGAGTCCCTCCGGGTCATGCACGCGGCATGCCCTGGAAGGGAAAAACATTTCCCAGGTGATTCCGGCTACTTGGAGAGAGGGCAGGCGCTGGGGCAGTGCGGAAGAGACGACAAGCCTGTCATTTTTGCCGCAGTGTGCGGAAACGCCCTCGATTAAGTTCAGGGGGTGAGCACCCCGACCATTGCGAATGAACCGCGCCCGCTGAGCAGCGTGGAGGACGCCGAGACACGCCTCGAGCAGGTGGGCTACCTGGCCTCGCCGGAGATCGCCACCGCGAGCTTCCTGGCGGATCGGCTGCAGAAACCGATCCTCGTGGAGGGTCCTGCCGGAGTGGGCAAGACGGAGCTGGCCAAGGCCCTGGCCGAGGCGCTGGGGCGGGAGTTCATCCGCCTGCAATGCTACGAGGGACTGGACGAGGCCAAGGCCCTCTACGAGTGGGAGTACGCCAAGCAGCTCCTCTATACGCAGCTCTTGAAGGACAAGATCGGCGAGATGGTGGCGGATGCGGGGACGCTGGGAGAGGCGGCGGACCGGCTCGCGGCGAGCGACGCGGTGTTCTTCTCCGAGCGCTTCCTGCTGCCGAGGCCGGTGCTCAAGGCGCTGCTCTCGAAGCAACCGGCGCTGCTGCTGGTGGATGAGATCGACAAGGCGGACCCCGAGTTCGAGGCCTTCCTGCTGGAGGTGCTGTCGGACAACGCGGTGACGATTCCGGAGCTGGGGACGTTCGAGGCCCGGCACGTGCCTCGGGTGGTGCTGACGTCGAACAACGCGAGGGAGCTGTCGGACGCGCTCAAGCGGCGGTGCCTGCACCTGCACATCGACTTCCCGGATCGGGAGCGGGAGCTGCGGATCATCCGCAAGCGGCTGCCCGAGGTGTCCCAGACGCTGGCGGAGCAGGTGGTGGAGGCGGTGGCGGCCATCCGGGAACTCGAGCTGAAGAAGGCCCCCTCCATCAGCGAGACGCTGGACTGGGTGCAGAGCCTGGCGCTGCTCAACGCGGAGTCACTGTCGGCGGACGTCGTGGCGCAGACGCTGAACCTGGTGCTCAAACACGAAGGAGACATCGAGAAGGCGAAGAGCAACCTGGGGCAGATCGCCCAAGCCTGATGACCTGGACGGAGGAGAGGCTCGGGGGGGAGGGTTACGAGAACCCGAGGCGCGCGGCGGAGGAGCTGACGACGCTCGAGCGGACCCTCGGTCCCGAGGCGGCGAGGCGCATCCACGAGGCGGCGCTCCGGAGCTCGGAGCCGGACGAGGTGGTAGCGGCCTTCGACCGCATCCAGGAGGGGCTGGGAGGACTTCCACCGGCCGCCCTCTCGCGCCTTCTGGACTGGCTGCCGGCGGTCTTCCTCGCGAGCAGCTTCGCCCCCCGGCTACTGGCCAACCGCCCTGCCCTTCTGGGCTGGCTGGCGGGCTCGCGGACCCTGACGCGCGAGAAGAGCCGCGAGCGCTACCGGCGCGAAGCCCTGGCGCGGGTGCGACGGGTGGACACCGCGAGCATGGAGGGGCTGCAGCGCTGCCTGCGCCGCTACAAGTACCGGGAGCTGCTCCGCATCATGGTGCGGGACGCGGCCCTGTGGGCGCCGGTGGCGGAGCTGGGACGGGAGCAGGCCGCGCTGGCCGAGGCGCTGATCCGCGCGGCGCTGTCCTGGGCGGAGCGGGCGCTCCAGGCGAAGTACGGCACGCCGGAGACGCCGGGCTTCTGCGTGCTGGGGCTGGGGAAGCTGGGCGGGGAGGATCTCAACTTCAGCTCGGACGTGGACCTCATCTACCTGTACCGGGCGGACGGACACACCTCGGGCGGGAAGGCGGGCGCGCTCTCCAACGCCCAGTACGCCACGCGGCTGGCCGAGACGGTGACGCAGGCGCTCTCGAAGGTGACGGCGGAGGGCTTCTGCTACCGGGTGGATCTGAACCTGCGGCCGCAGGGGCGCGCGGGGGCGATGGTCATCTCCCTGGCCTCGGCGCTGGCGTACTACGAGACGTTCGGGCGCACGTGGGAGCGGGCGGCGCTCCTCAAGGCGAGGCCGGTGGCGGGAGACGAGGCGCTGGCGGAGGAGCTGCTGGGCGAGCTGGGGCCGTTCCTCTGGCGAAGGAGTCTGGATCTCTCGGCGGTGGACGGGCTGAGGGAGCTGAAGGCGCAGATCGACCTGCGCGGCAAGGCAAGCGCGGAGGACGTGAAGCTGGGCCCCGGCGGCATCCGGGAGGTGGAGTTCTTCGTCAACGCGCTCCAGCTCCTGCAGGGAGGCAAGGACGCCACGCTGCGCGAGCACCGGACGATGAAGGCGCTGCGCAGGCTGGAACGGGCGGGCTTCGTGTCGGGCCCGGACGCGGACGCGCTGGAGGAGGCGTACTTCTTCCTGCGGAGGGTGGAGAACCGGCTGCAGATGGTGGAGGAGCGGCAGACGCAGACGCTGCCCACCGGAGAGCGTGAGCGGCGCCGACTGGCGAGGACGCTCGGCCTCCCGGACTGGGAGGACCTGCGCGCCGAGCTGGCGCGGCATCGCGGCTTCGTCCAGGAGGCCTTCAACACGCTGCTGGGCCAGACGGCGCGGGACGAGGTGCCGGACGAACCGCTGCTGGCGCTCGCGATGGATCCGGACCTGCCACAGCGGGAGCGGGAGGAGGCGCTGCGCTCGCGGGGCTTCGAGGATCCCGAGCGGGCGCTGGCGGAGCTGGAGCGGATGGCGCGGGTGAGGAACTCGCCGTTCGCGGACGGAGGCTCTGCGGTGCAGTCGGTGCGGTTGCTGTCGGAGCTGGCGCAGACGCCGGATCCGGACCAGGCGCTGCTGCACTTCTCGGACTTCCTGGCGCGGCTGCGCCAGCCGGAGGGCTACCTGAGGCTGCTCACCAGCATGCCGCGGGCGAGCCGCCGCCTCTTCAATCTCTTCGGGCAGAGCGACTACCTCTCGCGCATCTTCCTTCGCCACCCGGAGCTGCTGGACGCGCTGGTGCAGGCACAGTTCGACGAGGCGAACAAGTCCCCCGAGCAGATCCGCCAGGAGCTGGCGACGCGGCTGGCGCGGTACACGGATCCCGAGGCCCGCCACTCGGAGATGCCGCGCTTCAAGAACGAGGAGCTGCTGCGCATTGGACTCAACGACATCAGCGGCGACCTGTCGGTGCCGCAGGTGGCGAGCCAGCTCTCCGCGATGGCGGACGCGGTGCTCGACGAGTGCCTCTTCCTGGCCCTGGAGGAGCAGCGCGAGCGCTACGGGCTGCCGCTGGACGCGCACGGCCAGCGCGAGGGGCTGGTGGTCATCGCCATGGGCAAGCTGGGTGGATACGAGCTGGGCTACCACTCGGATCTGGATCTCATCTTCGTCTACAGCGGGGACGGCCAGGAGGACACGAGCGGGGGCAGCCGCGGCACCATCACCCACCACGAGTACTTCGCCAAGGTGGTGCAGCGGCTGATGACGCTGCTGACGGTGCAGCTCCGCGAGGGACACCTGTACAAGATCGACGCGCGGCTGCGGCCCTCGGGCAACCAGGGCGCGCTGGTGGTGAGCCTGGACGCCCTGCGCGAGCACCACCAGAAGAGGGCGCGGCTCTGGGAGCGGCAGGCCCTCATCAAGGCCCGCCCGGCGGCGGGAGACGCCACGCGCTTCGACGCATTACGTGAAAAGGTGCTCATCCCTCTCGTCTACGAGCGGCCCCTGCCTCCGGACGCGGCGATGGAGATCGACCGGCTGCGCACGCGCATGGAGCGCGAACTGGCACAGGAGAATGCCTGGCAGCTCAACCCGAAGCTGGGCCAGGGCGGGCTGGTGGATGTGGAGTTCACCGTGCAGTACCTCCAGCTCCTCCACGGCCGGGAGCACCCTCAGGTGCGGGAGACGAACACGCTGCTGGCGCTGGAGGCGCTGCGACTCGAGGGCTGCATCTCCCCCGCGGACGCTGACACGCTGCGCCAGGGATACCTCTTCCTGCGCCGGGTGGAGAACCGGCTGCGGCTCGTCCACGCCAGCTCCCTCGCCCACATGCCCACTCACGGCCGTCCCCTTGCCCTGTTGGCCCGACGACTCGGCGTGCTGGGACCAGAGCCGGGAGAGACCTTCCTCGCCGGGTACAGGGCCAGCGCCGTCCGCGTCCGGGACGTCTATGCCCGCGTGCTGCGCGCCCGCCCCTGAGCCGTTCCGCTTTGATTTGGCCGGCTCCCCTGGAAGAATGCTCCCCGGTAGCACGTCCCCCATCGCCCCACACGAGGACCCCATGAGCTCGACCTCCGGCAACGTCCTGCGCTCCGAACAGATCTGGCTCGACGGCAAGCTGGTCAAATGGAATGAAGGGCAGGTCCACCTCATGACCCATGCCCTCCACTACGGGCTGGGCGTCTTCGAGGGCATCCGGGCCTACCGCACGCACGATGGCCGACTCGCGGTGTTCCGCCTGCGCGAGCACATCGAGCGCCTCATCGACTCGGCCCACATCTGTATGATGAAGATCCCCTTCACCACGGATCAACTCGTGGATGCGTGCATGGAGCTACTACGCGCGCAGAAGGAGCAGTTCGCCAACGGCGCCTACCTACGGCCCATCGCCTTCATGGGAGACGGAGCCATGGGCCTGGGCGCAGTCAACCCCACCCGCGTGGCCATCACCGCCTGGGACTGGGGCGCCTACCTCGGCGACAAGGGCATCCGCGACGGCATCCGCGCCAAGGTAAGTTCCTTCACCCGCATGCACGTGAACGTCAACATGGTGCGCGGGAAGATCTCCGGCCAGTACGTCAACTCCATCCTCGCCAAGCGCGAGGCCGTGCTCGGCGGCTATGACGAGGCCATCCTCCTGGACATCAGCGGCTTCGTCGCCGAGGCCTCCGGCGAGAACCTCTTCATCGTCAACAAGAAGGGTGTGATCAAGACCCCTCCCCTCTCCTCTCCCATCCTCGACGGCATCACCCGCGGCACCGTGCTGCAGTTCCTCCAGGACTCCGGCCGCGAGGTGGAGGAGGTGACCTTCACCCGCGACGCCCTCTACATCGCCGATGAGGTCTTCTTCACCGGCACCGCCGCGGAGATCACCCCCGTGCGCGAGGTGGACGACCGCCAGGTCGGCTCCGGCAAGCCCGGCCCCATCACGAAATACGTCCAGGACACCTACTTCCGCACCGTGCGCGGCCAGGAGCCCCGTTACGCCGAGTGGTTGACCTACATCTGAGCGGCAGGTGGCGATGCAACCCGAGTACGACATCCCCAATCCCTTCAACCTCGAGAAC
>QKJM01000772.1 GCA_003249315.1 Archangium sp. | reverse complement strand
TCGAGCTGCCGATGGCGCTGGGCACGGTGGGCGGGCCCATCAAGGTCCACAAGGGCGTGCAGGTGGCCGCGAAGCTGCTGCGGACGGAGTCCGCGCGGGAGATGTCGATGGTGTTCGCGTCGGTGGGCCTGGCGCAGAACTTCGCGGCGGTGCGGGCGCTGGGCTCGGTGGGCATCCAGCAGGGCCACATGGCGTTGCACGCGCGGTGCGTGGCGGTGACGGCGGGGGCGCGCGGAGACTGGGTGGAGAAGATCGCCAACCTGTTGGTGAAGGCTGGCCACGTGAAGGTGGAGAAGGCCAAGGAGTTCCTCGCCGCGCTGTCGGAGGAGGAGTACCGCGCGGCCACGGGCACAGAGGGCTGAGCGCGTATGAATACCAAGAGTGAGCCAGAGCCGCTGACGGGCTTCGGGGCGGGAAAGGTCATCCTGCTGGGGGAGCACAGCGTGGTGTATGGCTACCCGGCGCTGGCCGGGCCGCTGTCTCGCGGGGTGACCGCACGGGCGGAGCCGGCGAACAAGTGTCAGATCCACCTCCCCGAGGCGCTGACGCAGGAGCAGCGCAAGGTGCTGAAGGCGGCCTTCGGGCGGGCGATGGAGGCATGCGGGGCGCCCGGGGTGAAGGTGTCCTTCGATACCAACCTGCCGTTGTCGATGGGGCTGGGCAGCTCGGGGGCGCTGTCGGTGGCGTGCGCGCGAGTGCTGTTGAAGGCGGCGGGCAAGTCGACGAAGCCGGCGGAGGTGGCGCGGGTGGCGTGGGAGATGGAGCAGGAGTTCCACGGCACGCCGTCGGGCGTGGACCACACGACGAGCGCGCTGGAGGAGCTCATCATCTACCGGCGGAAGCCGGGCTCGGAGCACGGGCGGGCGAGGGTGCTGGAGTCGCCGGTGCCGGTGCGGGTGGTGGTGGTGATGGCGGGACCACGGAGCCCGACGAGGACGACGGTGGGGGCGCTGCGCGAGCGTCAGGCGCGCTGGGCGGAGCGCTACCAGCGCATCTTCCGGGAGATCGGCATGCTGGCCAACGAGGGCGCGGAGGCGGTGGAGGAGGGGGATCTGGAGGCGCTGGGAGACGTGATGAACGTCAACCACGGGCTGCTGGCGGCGCTGGGCCTGTCGTCGCCCTCGCTGGAGAAGAAGGTCCACCTGCTGCGCGATATGGGCGCGCTGGGGGCCAAGCTGACGGGGGCCGGAGGGGACGGCGGGGCCGTCATCGGTCTGTTCCACGACACGGCGCCGGTGGTGTACGAGCTGATGCGCTCGGGCGTGGACTGCTTCGAGAGCCAGCTCGCGGGACCGCGGGCGGAGTGAGGATTCCATGAAGGCGACGGCCCTGGCGCATCCGAACATCGCGCTGGTGAAGTACTGGGGGAAGCGTGATGACGCGCTCATCCTCCCCCACCAGTCCAGCCTCTCCCTGACGCTGTCCCCGCTGTCGGTGCGGACGACGGTGGCCTTTGGCGAGGGGGCGGACGACGAGGTGGAGATCAACGGTCAGGTGGCTCGAGGCAGCGAGCGTACCCGGGTGTTGCGGGTGCTCGATGCGGTGCGGGCGGAGGCGGGAGGCAGGCCGGGCCCGGCGAAGATGGTGTCGCGCGGGGACTTCCCGGCGGCGGCGGGGCTGGCGAGCAGCGCGGCGGGCTTCGCGGCGCTGGCGGTGGCGGCGCGGGCGGCGGCGGGGCTGCCGGCGGATGCGCGGGCGTCCTCCCTGCTGTCGCGGCTGGGCAGTGGCTCGGCGTGCCGCAGCGTGGAGGGCGGCTTCTGCGAGTGGATGCGTGGCGAGCGCCCGGATGGCACGGACAGCTACGCGGTGCAGCGCTTCGACGCGAAGCACTGGCCGGAGCTGCGCATGGTGGTGGCCATCCTCAACCGCGACGAGAAGGAGGTGAAGTCGCGGGATGGGATGAAGGGCGCGGTGGACACCAGCCCCTACTACCCGGCCTGGGTGCGTGACGCCGAGGAGGAGGTGGTGCGCTCCCGGGAGATCATCGCGCGGAAGGATCTCCAGGCCCTGGGCGAGCTGTGCGAGCGCAACGCGTGGCGCATGCACGCCACGTCGCTCGCGGCGGATCCCCCCCTCTGCTACCTGTTGCCGAAGACGCTGGAGCTCATCCACTCGCTGAAGGAGCAGCGGCGCAAGGGCATCCCGGTGTGGTTCACGCTGGACGCGGGGCCCAACCCGGTGCTGCTGACGGACGCGGCGCACGAGGTGGCGGCGGAGGCGCTGGCGCGCGCGTGCGGGGCGATCGAGGTGGTGCGGTGCGTGCCGGGCGGGGACGCGAGCCTGCTGACGGAGCACCTCTTCTGATGGAGCGTGCGCTCTCGGCACCGGGCAAGCTGTTCATCTCCGGTGAGTACGCCGTGCTGTGGGGTGGCGTGGCGCGGGTGGCGGCGGTGGGGCCGAGGACGGGAGCGCTGGTGCGTCGGCGCGTGGACGGTCAGGTACACGTGTGCCTGGAGGAAGGCTCCCTGTCGGGGCGGACGACGCCTCGGGGCGTGCATTGGGAGCGTGAGGTGCCGGCGGGCTTCTCCTTCGTGGCGCGCACGCTGGATGAGGCGCTGCGGCTGCACGGGCGGGAGAGCGTGGGCTTCGACCTGGCGGTGGCGCCCTCGGCGGTGGTGGAGGGGCGCAAGCTGGGCATGGGCGGCAGCGCGTGCGCCACGGTGCTGGCGGCGGACGCGGCGCGCTTCGTGCTGGAGGAGAAGTTCGACGCGCTGAAGCTGGCGCTGGTGTCGCACGCGGCGGCGCAGGGCGGGAAGGGCAGCGGGGGCGATGTGGCCGCCAGCTACGCCGGAGGCGTGGTGCGCTACCGGCGCTACGAGGTGGCGTCGCTCGTGGAAGCCTCGAGTACGGGGGGCTTCCGCGCCTCGCTGGAGGCGGCTCCCCAGGTGGATGTGTGGCGCCTGCCCGTCCCCAAGGTGGCGCTGGGGTATGCCTTCACCGGCGAGAGCGCCTCCACCCGGGTGCTCATCTCCCAGGTGGAAGCGCGGATGGACGAGGCGGCGCGGCGCGCCTTCGTGGAGCGCTCGGACGCGCTGGGGCTCGAGATTGAAGACGGCCTCGGGGGCGGGGACTTCCGTGCCTTCTCCGAGGCGGTGAGCGAGCAGCAGGCGTTGCTGAGGCAGCTCGGTGCGCTGGAGACGGAGGCCATGCGTCGGGTGCTGGGCATGGCCTCGGCGTACGGGTGCGTGGGCAAGCAGTCCGGCGCCGGTGGTGGGGACGGGTGCATCCTCTTCGCCCCGGACGCGAAGACGCGGGACTCCCTGCTGGAGGGACTTCGGGCCCGCGGCTTCCACTCGCTGCCGCTCGAGTTGGAGCCCGGCGTCCACGGCGAAGGGCAGGCGGATCCTCGACTCCGCCCCTGGCTCGACGCCTGGCGGTAGGCCCTGCCAGGGCTAGGCGCGGGCGCCTCGTTGTGCGCGCGGCGCTCCCCACTTCACGGGCACCAGCGACAGGGCCGCGACCAGGATGCCCACGGTGACGTCGTTGAGGGTGGGGGCCAGCTTGTTACCGTAGCCGAGCAGGAAGGGCGCGAGGATGAGCCAGAGGCCCATCGCGGTATTGAGGAAGCGCACGGCGGGCATGACCTCGGCGAGCAGCGCGACGAGGAAGATACCCATGCCCAGGGTGACACTGTTGGCCCGGGCCGCCGGCATGTCATAGCCGAGGATGAACGGCGCGACGACGAGCCAGGCGGACAGGACGACGTTCGACCAGCGAACCCACATGGGCAGTCCCTCCTTGCGGTGATGCCTCGAGGGAAGGTGCGGCACGGAGGGCGGGGCAGGGGAGCCCGGGGAGCGCGCTCCTACCGGGCGCCCGTCTGCCAGGCTCGTCTCCTACCGTTCGGATGGCGCTGCCTCGGCCAGCAGGGAGGCGAGAGGGATGCGCACGCCGCGCGGAGTGCCACGGGCGTCCGCATGGGTGGCGTCGAGGACGCCCAGCACCGTGGAGAGGGTGGTCTGCTCCAGCACGCAGTCCGCGGCGAGGGAGGGGAGCAGGGCGCCTCCCTCGAAGTTCTTCTCACAGGCGGAGACGGTGCCTGCCGCCGCGGTGTTCGGGACCTCGGCCGGCTCCCGTTGACGGATGGGGACGCCATGCGAGCGGCAGACGAGCGGTCGCCAGGCGTAGACGAGGCAGCGGCCCTCGGCATCGAGCGCCGGGCACGCCTTCGGGTCCTCCTCGCGGGCTTGTCGCGCCAGTCGCTCGCGGACCTCCGCCGGCAGGGTGGCGAGGCCCTCGCGCAGGAGGCTCGCTTCCACCGAGGTGACGGAGAGCCCCGCCTGGCAGCAGGCGCTGCAGCCCGCGCGGCACTGCATCACGTCGCCGTAGCGCGCGTGTACCCGCTCGAAGAACTGGTCCACCTTGTCGCTCAGCTCCAGGTAGCGCTCGCGCGCGAGCCGGGCCGCGTCCTCGGGGTGTATCGCCATGGCGTCCACCGTCGCACACGGGCCCGTTCGCGCCAAGGATTCGGAGGGCTGGGGGGCGCGCTCGCCCCCTCCTGTCTGCTTGGATGGGGGAATGAGGAAGACACTCCGTGCGCTGCTGCTGCTCCTGCCGCTCTCTGTCCTCGTGGGAGTCGCGGGCTCGCTCAGGGCCGATACCCGGAGCGAGGGACCACGCCCACCCACGCCAGAGGAGCGGGCGCGCTACCCGTGGCTCTCCGCGGAGAGTCCCATCCGCACGCTGGGAGAGGCGCTGGCTCCTCCCCCTGGCTATACGCGGGTGGAGGTGGAGAAGGACTCCTTCGGGGCCTGGCTGCGTGGCCTGCCGCTGCGCGCGGCGGGCACTCCGGTGAGGGACTTCCGGGGTCAGCGGTTGAGGTCCGGGGATGATGCCTTCGTCGCTGCGGTGGCCGAGCTGGACGTGGGCTCGGCGAACCTCCAGCAGTGCGCGGACTCCATCATCCGCCTCCATGCGGAGTGGCAGTGGGCGCGAGGTCAGCAGGAGCGCATCGCCTACCGCTTCACCAGCGGACACCGGGCCGAGTGGAAGCGCTACGCGGCGGGCGAGCGCGCCCGCGTGTCCGGCTCGAAGGTGACGTGGGTGAAGAAGGGGAAGGTGAATGGCTCGCGCGAGGCGTTCCGCGCGTACCTGGACCTGGTCTTCACCTACGCGGGGACGATGTCGCTGGCCGCGGAGGCGAAGAAGCCCGCGCGCGACGAGGTGCGGCCGGGGGACTTCTTCGTGATGGGGGGCAGTCCAGGGCATGCGGTGCTGGTGCTGGACGTGGCGCGCAACGCGGCGGGCGAGCGCGTGGCGCTGCTCGGTCAGGGCTTCATCCCGGCGCAGGACTTCCACGTGCTTTCCCCAGGTGAGGACGGCCCGTGGTTCTCACTGGAGGGTGAAGAGGTGGACACGCCCTTCTGGAAACCTTTTCCGTGGACTTCGCTTCGGCGGCTGTAGGGCGGGGGAGGTGGGCTCAGAACATGTGCCCGAAGCTCAGGTAGATGCGCTGGCGCATCGTCTCGGGGGACATGGCGTAGTCCAGGCGCACTACCGCCGCGCGTCGCACCACCCTCAGGCCCGCGCCCATTCCAGGGTGCCACTTCCACCACGGGCCGTCCTCCACCCTCGGGTGCCACACCCGCCCCACGTCCACGAAGCCCACTCCGCCCACCGTCACCTGCTCCCCCAGCAGCGGGAAGCTGAATGCTCGGAAGCGCAGCTCCGTGTTGCTGAAGGCCTTGATGTGGCCCGCGAAACGGTTGCGCTCGATGCCTCGCACGCTGCTCATTCCGCCGATGCCCTCGGATGTCGTCACCCCTCCCGTGTTCGGCCACTCGAAGAAGGGCACCTCCCCGAAGAGCATGTCCAGTGTCAGGCGCTGGGCGAGGATGAAGCGCGAGCCCAGCTTCCAGAAGCGCTTCTCGCTCAGCGTCACCCCCGCGTACTCGTACCGGCTGCCCGTTGCCTTCCCCGACATCCGGAGGGACAGCTCCTCCACGCCGCCGCTCGTCGGATCCGCCTCGTGGTCACGCGTGTCCCAGAGCACGCCCGCCGAGAGCTGCCCCGTCGGTCCACCCTCGACACCCACCGGCCGTAGCTTTTCCAGCACCGAGGCCTCGAGCGGCTCCACCGTCGTGTACCGCCATGCGTAGCCCGCGTAGGCCTGCAAGGGGTGGGTCTCTCCGAGGAGCCTGCCGCGCAGCCGAAGCCACGCGCCCGGCATGCCCCGCTCGTAGTTGAAGCGATTCGTCTTCTCGTTGCCGT
>QKJM01000550.1 GCA_003249315.1 Archangium sp. | reverse complement strand
TGGATGTGCTGGAGACGCTCCTGCCGGGCATGCCACCCGCGCCGCGGCTGGAGAGCCTCCAGGAGATCGCCACCCTGCGCGAGGCGCTCGGCCAGACGTCGCTGGCCTTCGTCGCGCGCCTGCGCGCCTTCAACGAGGCTCCGCAGGACGCCACCGTGCGCGACGATCTGGAGCGGCTCGCGGCCGACTCGGGCTCCTTCGAGGAGGTGGCGGCGGCCTACGAGGATCAGTTGGATCGTGGCGCCGTCGAGCCGCTCGCGGGCGACCTGTGGCGGCGCCTGGCTGCCGTCTACGACGGGCGCCTCAAGCGGTACGATCTCGCCGTGCGCGCGTTGGAGGAGGTCAGCCGGCGGGATCCGGAGAACCGGCAGGTGCTGGAGTCCATCGCCCGCGTCCACCGGCGAACCGGTGCGCACCGTGAGCTGGCGCTGGTGATGCGCCGGCAGGTGGCGGCCGAGTCCTCCGTCAGTGCCCAGGTGAACCTGCTCTTCGAGCTGGCCCACCTCGCCGAGGAGACGCTCGCCGACAAGGGGCTCGCCGCGCAGACCTACCGGGAGATCCTCGAGCGCCGGCCGGAGGACGCGAACGCCCTCAAGCTGCTCGGCCGCGTGCTCACGCAGATGGAGCGGTGGCCGGAGTTCGCCCAGCACATCGAGCGGGAGATCCAGCTCGCCGACGCGCGCGGGGCCCAGGAGGAGGGCTCCGATCTGCGCGTGCGCCTGGGTCGCCTGAAGTTCAGCCGCCTGGATGATCCGCGAGGGTCGCTGGAGCTCTACCAGGAGGTTCTGAGCCGGCGTGCGGGGCATGCTGGCGCGGTGGGCGCGCTGGAGGAGATGGCGCGCTCGGACAGTCCTCTGCGGGGCCAGGCGGCGCAGGCTTTGGAGCCGGTGTTCGCCGCGGTGGGAGACCACCTCAAGCAGGTGCAGATGCTGGAGTCTCGCGTCTCCGCGGAGCCGGTGCCTCAGGAGCGCGCGGCGCTGCTTCGCCGTATTGCGGAGACGTATGCCGGCCCGCTGGAGAACGCGGAGATGGCCTTCCTCTCCGCCACGCGCGCGATGCGCGAGCAGCCGGATGATGCGCGCACGCTCGATCTATGCCTCGAGTTGGTGGAGCCCGCGGGGGCCACCGAGGAGTTCGCGGCCATCCTCGCGGAGATCGCCCCGAGGGCCACGGATGCCGCCAGCGGGTCGATCTACTCGGCGCTGGCCCGGCTGCAGGCGCGCCTGGGCGAGGACGAGGAGGCACTGGCCTCGTGGCAGAAGGTGTTGACCCTTCAGCCGACGAACACCGAGGCGCTCGAGAGTGTTGCCCGGTTGGTGGCGGAGCAGGGGACGCCGCAGGAGCTGCTGGAGGTGCTGCGCCGCCAGCTCGCGGTCGTCGAGGAGCCAGCCCTCCGTGCCTCGGTGCTGCTGAAGATCGGCGTCCTCCAGGAGGAGAAGCTCAACGATGGGTTGGGCGCGCTGGCTACGTTGAGGCGGCTGCTGGACGTGAAGCCGGACGACGCCGCGGCGCTCACGCGCATGGACGGCCTGTGCCAGAAGCTGGAGCGCTGGCCGGAGCTGGCGGACGTGCTGGCCCGTCGCATCGCCCTGGTGTCTCCCGAGGAGGGGCTGGAGCTGAAGTTCCGCCTCGCGGTGGTGCGCGAGACGAAGCTTCTGGACAAGGCGGGCGCGCTGGCGCTCTACGGGGAGGTGCTCTCCCTGCAGCCCAATCACGCCGGCACCGTGGGGCGCATGGAGGCGCTGGTGGCCCGCGAGCCGCAGAACCTGCTCGCGGTGGAGACGCTGCTGCGCGCCTTCCGGGCCAGCGGTGACGTGACGCGGCTGGCTCAGCTCATCGAGACCCGCGTGGGCGTGTCTCCGGACGCCTTCGAGCGCAAGTCGCTGCTGAGCGAGCTGGCCACCCTGCGTGAGACCCAGGGCGAGCCGGAGCTCACCTTCCTGGCTCTCTTCCGGGCCTTCAAGGAGGAGCCCAACGACAGCGAGCTGCGCCAACGGCTGGAGAACGCCACCGACGCCGCCGGCTCGTATGACGAGCTGGTGGTGGTCTACGAGGAGGCCCTGCCTCGCGTGGCCGAGGCCTCCGACGCGGCGCAGATGTGCCTCAAGCTGGGTCAGGTGTTCGAGTCGCGCCTGCACGAGCCCGAGCGCGCCGTCGTCTACTACGAGCGTGCGCGCACGTTGTACTCGTCGGATCAGCAGCGGGCCCTGGTGGCGTTGGATCGGCTGTACGTCTCGTTGGAGGCGTGGTCGGAGCTGGCCGTGGTGTTGGAAGCGCTCGCCGATACGACCGAGGAGAAGGCCGACAAGGTGGGCTTCCTCTTCCGCCTGGGCCAGCTCGCCCAGGAGAAGCTGGAGAGCATGGACCGGGCGGCCGGTGCCTTCGAGCAGGTGCTGAAGCTGGAGCCGGGGCACCTGGCCTCGGCGCGGCTGTTGGAGGGCATCTACGACTCGGCCGGCGCCTCCGACAAGCTGTACGAGATCCTGAAGCTGCAGTCCGAGCGCGTCACCGGCCCCGAGCGCGAGCGCGTCCTCATGCGCATGGCGCAGGTCTCCTCCGAGGGCCTGTCGGACATCGAGCAGTCCATCGAGCTGTACCGCGAGCTGCTGGCGAAGAACTCGCGCAACGATCAGGCCTTCACCTCGTTGGAGTCCCTCTACGAGCGGGCGGGCAAGTACGAGGAGCTGCGCGCGCTGCTGGCCGAGCGGCTGGCCCAGACGTTGGATCCGCGCGAGGTGGTGCGGCTCAACGAGCGGCTGGGTCATGTGCTGTACCGGCTGCTCAAGCAGCCCGAGGCGGCGGTGGAGTACCTCAAGGCCGCGCTCGACAGGGATGCGCGCCACCGCGGGGTACTGGACACGCTGCGCGAGCTGTACGAGGAGACGCAGCAGGCGGAGGAGTTGGTGGGAGTGTTGCGCCGGCTCATCCCGCTGCAGGAGTCGGCCGAGGGGGTGAAGGCGCTGCGCCTGCGGCTGGCCGAGGTGCTCTCCGGCATGGGCCGCCGCGAGGAGGCGCTGGACGCGGCCCGTCGCGCGTTGGAGGTGGAGCCTCACTCGGTGGTGGACCTGGAGCGCGTCCACGCGCTCTTCCTCTCGTTGCGTGCCTACAACGATGCGGTGCGCGCGCTCGAGCTCAAGGTGCAGGTCCACCTGGCCGAGGAGGAGCGCGAGCAGGCGGTGGCCACCTGGTTCTCGGTGGCGGACCTGTGGGTGGGTGAGGGCAACAAGCCCGAGCAGTCCGCGGGGGCGCTGGAGAAGGTGCTGGAGCTGGATCCGGCCAACCGGACCGCCTACGAGCGCGCCTGCTCCCTCTACCTCGAGCACAACGACTGGCGGGCCTACGCGCAGGTGATGGATCGCTACCTGCCGCACCTCGTCACCGAAGAGGAGAAGCTGGCCACCCTCCGGGAGCTGGCGCGGGTACAGGAGACGCGGCTCGGCCAGCAGGACGTGGCTTTCCTCTCGCTCTGCCGCGCTCTGCAGATCGACGCGGCGGACGACATGCTGCGCGAGGAGGTGGAGCGGCTCGCTGACGAGACGGGCTCCCACGAGGAACTCGCCGCCGTCTACGAAGAGGTGGCGGACGAGCTTCCTCGCGGCCCCCTGGCCGAGCGGCTCTACGCCACGCTGGCGCGCGTGCATGATCTGAAGCTGGATGATCCGACCGCAGCCGAGGCGGCGCTGCGGAAGATCCTCGAGTTCGATCCGACGAACCTGACGGCGCTCGACGGGCTGGCGGGGATGTTCCTGCGGCGTGGCCGTGAGCGGGAGTACGTAGTGGCGCTCGAGCAGAAGCTCGAGGCCGCTGGCTCCATCGAGGCGCGCAAGAGCATCCTCCGGGAGATCTCCCGCATCTGGGACGAGCAGGGGGACGCGGAGGAGGCCGCCAGCGCCCTCTTGCGTGCGCTGGAGCTGGAGCCGGACGCGGAGACGTTGGGCGTGCTCACGGAGCTCTACCGCCGCCAGAAGGCCTGGCCGGACGTGGCGGCCACGCTGCTGCGCACGCGCGATCTGGCGGGCACCATCGAGGAGCGGGCCCGCATCCAGGTGGAGGTGGCGGGCGTCTACGAGCGCGACATTGGCGACGAGGAGGCCGCGGTGGCCGCCTACCGCCAGGCGCTCGAGTTCGAGCCCTACAACCGCGAGGCGCTCGAGTCCCTGGAGCGTCTGCACACCCGGTTGGATCAACCGGCGGATCTGCTCGCCATCTATGAGCGCATGCTGGAGCTGGAGCTCGACTACCGCGAGCGGGTGCGGGTGCTCTTCCGCTGCGCCAGCCTGTGGGAGGACAAGTACCAGAACCTGGCCAACGCGGATGCCTTCATCGAGGGCGTGCTGGCCGTCGATCCGCAGAACCTGCAGGCCATCAAGACGCTCATCCGCCTGCGGCGCGAGCAGGGCCGCTGGGAGGACCTGGTCGCTGCCTACGAGCGGCAGCTCCAGCTCTCCACCTCGCCGGAGGAGCAGGCGGAGCTGTACGTGGAGATCGGCAAGGTCTACCACCAGCAACTGCGGCAGGTGGACCGGGCGGTGAACACCTTCCACCTGGCGCTGCAGGTGGACCCGAGGTGCCGACCGGCGCTCCATGCGCTGGGCAACCTCTACGAGCGCAGCGGCAACTGGCCCTTCGCGCTGGACGCGCTGCAGCAGGAGGCCCAGCTCGCGGGTCCCGTGCCCGAGGCGGTGGAGCTCCACTACCGCATGGGCAGGATGCACGAGGACATGCTGATGGATACGGCGAGCGCCCGGGCCAGCTACCAGCAGGCGTTGGCGATCGATCCGGGGCACCTCCCCAGCATTCGCGCCCTCAAGGGCATCCAGGAGCAGGAGAAGGACTGGGGCGGCTACGAGCAGTCGCTCCTCCAGGAGGCCGAGCAGACCGAGGATCCGGAGGCCAAGGCGCGCTCGCTGCTCGAGGTGGCGCGCTACAACGCCGAGACCAAGGGCGACGCCGAGACGGCCACCTACTATTACGAACGGACGCTCGAGTACGCGCCCGACAGCCTGGAGGCGGCGCGTCCGCTGGCGGACGTCTACAGCGCGCGTGAGGACTGGCCGGCCTCCGAGCGGATGCTCGACATCGTCGTGCG
Source organism: Archangium sp. (assembly GCA_003249315.1). Classification (GTDB taxonomy): domain Bacteria; phylum Myxococcota; class Myxococcia; order Myxococcales; family Myxococcaceae; genus QKJM01. The sequence goes on along the minus strand of QKJM01000550.1, from coordinate 1,129 downwards.
GAAGATGGCGGCCAGGGCCATGGCGGAGAAGGATGCCGCGCTCACGGCCGATCTCTGCCGGCAGCTCTACCGGCTGGGCTACGTGGCGGACAAGCTGGGCAAGCGCGACAAGGCGCTCGAGTCCTACGAGAAGGCCTACGGCCTGGACGCCACCTACCTGCCGGCGCTCGAGGGCTATGGCCACCTGTTGGTGCATGCGCAGCGCCATGAGGACGCGCTTCGCATCTTCCAGGCCATTCTCATCCACCACCGGGAAGCGCTCTCCGACATGGAGGTGGTGGAGGTGTACTGGCAGCTCGGCGACTGCCATGCGCGGCTCAACCAGTTGGATCGCGCGCAGAACCACTTCGAGAAGGCGCTGGCCCTGGACTCCAGCCACGAGCCGTCCCTGCGCTCGCTGGTCGCGCTGATGGACAAGACCGGCCGCTGGGAGCGGGCCGCCGAGCTCCGTCAGCAGCTCGTCAACGTGCTGGACGAGGATGTGAAGGCGGGCGTCTACCTGGAGCTGGGCCAGTTGGCTCGCGAGAGGCTGAACGATCCCTACCTGGCCATCGACGCGTACTCGGGGGCGCTCCGGCTCCAGCCCGAGTCGCTGGAGGTGATGGACGCGCTCTACGTCTTGCTGCGGGAGACGCGCCAGGGCCAGAAGGCCGCCGACGTGCTCGAGCGCATGCTCGCGTTGCCAGCGCTGGCGGATGAGCCGCACAAGGCCAAGCGGGTGTGGTTCGCGCTCGGTGAGCTGCGCCGCGACGAGCTGCGGGACGTGGAGGGTGCCACCCAGGCCTTCAACGAGGCGTTGGATCTGGACCACCGCTTCGTCGAGGCCTTCAGCGCGATCGAAGCCATGCTGGGTGGTGCGCGCCAGTGGAAGGCGCTGGAGGACAACTACGCGCGGATGCTCTCGCGCATGCCCAAGACGCCGGACACGCACGTGGCGCGCATGGCGCTGTGGCGCGCGCTGGGCGACCTGTATCGCCAGGTGCTGAAGAACCAGGAGGGCGCGGCGGCGGCCTACGGCGTGGTGGCCAAGGGCCTGCCGGACGACGCGCAGGTTCAGGAGATCTACGCGGAGGTGGTCTCGAGCATGCCGGGCAAGGAGGAGGAGGCTCTCGCCGCGCTTCGCCGCGCG
>QKJM01000106.1 GCA_003249315.1 Archangium sp. | reverse complement strand
ACCGCTCGCGAGGTAGGCATCGGTCAGGAAGACACCGAGGAGGCCTTGCGCAGCGAGACCTCGGCCAGGACCTTCCTGGAAGAGGTCATGCGGCGCATCGACGAAGGGGCTGACCGGCTCGATGATGCACGGCTTGCGGTGTATGATCTCCGGGACGAAGGGGACCTCGAGGGGGCTTGCCAGCAGCTGCGCGACGTGCTCTCCGTGGAGGTCGTCCCCTCCTACCGCGTACAGGCCGAGAGAATGCTCGAGGAGTTGAGCCAACTCGAGAGAGTGGGCGCAACCGGGCGCGTGAATGCGAACCTGGATGACCGAGACCAACTCGTCATTCTTGAACGCCGCATCCAGCAGGGACATGCCCTCGAACTCACCGGTGAGTTGCGCGCCCTCCTCCTCCGAACAGCACCCGCGGCCGCCATCGGCGAGGTCGAACTGGAGGAGGCGCTCGCAACCCGGGAAGGTGCCGAGGCCCTGCTGAAAACGATCGTTTCGCGTTTTCGTGAGGGCAAGCGACGAATCACGCGCGCTCTCTTCCGGATGACGAGCCTCCGGGACGCGGGCGATCTCGAAGGCGCACGCCAGCAGATGCGCAAGGTGCTCGCCGTGGAGGTCGTACCACTGTACCGGCAGATGGCCGAGGAGAACCTCGCGGGCCTCGACGAACCGCCCCCGGATCCGTGACCTGCCTGCGGCCCTCCCTCCTATCCCGTCCGTGAGCCTCGGGCGGCGGGGACGGACACGGTGGAGGCCCCCGGCGGCCGGCAGAGTCCGCAGTAGACGTCGCCCTCGTAGGCGTAGGCCTCCTGGAGGCTCAGCTCCCTCGCGCAGTGGAGGCACCGCATCGCGTGCGTGGCCGGGCCCGGGGCCAGCCGGAGGTCCGTCACTCCCTCGAGCTGCTCGAAGCCGCCCGCCTCCAGCCATACGCCCTCGCAGACGATGCACACGTCCACGGGGCAGGCCCGAGTCACCACCCGGGCCAGTGGCTCTCCGCAAGCGGGACACCGGCACCGGGAGGGGGCGTCGCGTGCCGCCTCCAGGATGGCTCGCACCGAAGGCCGATCCGGGAAGCGCTCCAGCTCTCCACGATCGAACCACACCCCGTGACAACGGGGGCAGGTGTCCACCTCGACTTCCGCCGCCCGCATGGGGCGCAGCGGCTGGTTCTCACAGAGAGGACAGGAGCGGGCCATGGTGGCCCGCAAGCCTACTCGAAATGCTCCCCTCCCCCGAAGCCCTCCAGGCTCCAGGCCGTCGGACAGAAGGCAAAGACACCCGCATGCGAGCCCCCCAGCAGCAGCTTCAGCAGCGAGAAGCGCTTCTCCCCGGCCCCGTAGAGGACGATGTCGAAGCGCTCCGCCGGCACCTTCGCCAGCTCCAGGGCGCGCCGGCACGCCTCCTCGTAGCCGCCCAGTCGATCCACGAGCCCCACTTCCCTCGCTCGCTGGCCGCTGTACACCCTCCCCTCCGCCAGGGTGTGGATCTCCTCCTTCGTCCGGCTCCGCGCCTTCGCCACGTGCTCGAGGAAGGCCTGGTACGTCTCCTCCACCTCCAGCTCCATGGTGCGCTGCTCGTGCTCGGTGAAGCCTCGCGTGGGCGAGAAGATGCCGGCGTTCTCCCCGCGGGTGATGAGTTCGCGGTGTACCCCTAGCCGCTCCAGCAGCTCCGAGGCGTCGAACTTCCCCGAGTACACCCCGATGGAGCCCACCACCGCGTGCGGCGTGCTCCAGATCTCCTTCGCTCCCAGGGCCGCCATGTACCCGCCGCTGGCCGCCACCCGATCCACGAAGGCGATGACGGGCTTCTTCTTCGCTACCCGCTGCACCGCCTCGAGGATCAGCTCCGAGGCCAGCGCCGAGCCCCCCGGGCTCGCCACGTACAGCACCATCGCCCGGGCCCGCCTGTCCCTCCCCGCGGCGCGGATCGCCTTCACCATCGAGTCCGAGCCCGCCAGCCGCGAGCCCATGGGCGACGCTCCTCCCATGCCCGGGACGATCATCCCCGTCAGAGGCACTACCGCCAACCGGGGCCTCGGGCGCAGGCGGCGCCACTTCACGGGGGGCCAGGGCAGCCGCGCCCGGTACACCGGGAAGGGATCCAACCCCTCCTCCTCGTCCTCGTTCTCCTCCTCGGTCTTCTCCCCCAGCCGCGCGGGGAGCTCCACCTCGCTGCAGAGCCCGTCGACGAGCCCCGCCTCCAAGGCCCGTTTCGCGCTGTAGGGGCCCTGGTCGATCCACGCCCGTACCTCCTCCGGCGTGCGTCCGCGCCCCCGCGCCACGCTGTCCACCAGCTCCTCGTACCGCTCGTCCAGGAAGGCCTCCAGCGTCTGTCGCTGGATGTCCGAGATGTGCGAGTGGGTGAAGAGCTCCGGCGCCGTCTTGTGCTCGCCCCTTCGGAAGAAGTGCGCCTTGATTCCCAGCCGGCCCAGTCCCTCTCCCAGCGCGGTGGCCTCGACAGCGAAGCCCACCATCTCCAGCCTCCCCGCCGGGGACAGCAGCACCTCGTCCGCCGCGCACATGAGCTGGTAGCCCTGGTTCCCGGTGCTCACCGCCCACGCCACCACCCGCTTGCCGGCCGCTCGGAACTCTTCGAGCAGCTTCACCAGCACGTCCCGCTTGGCCGGAGGCACCTCCAACTCCTCCAGCTCCACGACGATGCCCTTCACCTTCGGATCCAACACCAGCAGCGCCAGGGCGTCCCGGAAGGACTCCAGGGAGGACACCGTGGCTGGCTCCCTCCGCCCCACCCCTCGGAGGGCCGACAGGCCCAGGCGCTGTTGGCGGGTGTGCTCGCGGTAGGGCGGATCCCCCGTCAGCCGGAAGCGGACGTAGGCGGGGCGGTGTCGCGCCGCCAGCAGGCGGAAGGGCAGCCCGAGCAGGGCGCGTACCAGGAGGAGGAGATTGATGAGCGGGACGAAGAGGAAGCGCACCCGTTCGCGCCTAATGGACCGCCCGGGACGACGCAAGGCTTGTTCTACGCACCTGTGCAGTCGTGGTAGTCTGCGGGGCCATGCGCTTCTCTTCGCTCTCGCGCCTCCTGGTCGTTCTCGTGCTCGTCGCCGGTGGTTCCGCCCTTGCCCAGCGTCGTGGTCTCCAGCAGTTCGAGGGCGAGGCCCTGACGCAGGAGGAGCGTGATGCCGCCCGCTCCCGTCCCAAGTACAACATCCACGGCTACGGCAAGGACGTGCCCGTGGAGACCGAGCCCATCCCCTGGATGGCGATCGGCCTCGCCGGCCTCGTGCTGCTGGGCGCCACCCCCTTTGCCTTGAAGATGTACCAGGAGACCCGCAAGGAGATCTCCGACTCCAACACCTTCGGCGTCGCCGGCCGGTCCTCCGAGGAGGAGCAGGAGTAGGTCTCGCCGGAGTCCGCGGAGGACTCCTCACGGGGCGCAATCGATGGTGCCCGGCGCGTTGCCTGCGCCTCATCTTCTCGGGCCATCCCGTCCGTTGCCTCCGCCTCGAGGCCAAGCTCGAAGAGCGCGTCCGCTCCTCCCACCCTCGCGACCAGGACGAGCTCCTCGCCTCCCGCGAGCGCTTCTTCCTCTCCGCCCTCCTCGAGGCCTCCTCCACCCTCCTCAACCGCCTCGTCCTCCTTCGCCACCTCGAGGCTCTTGGCCTCTCTCGTCCTCCCCTCCTCTCCGGCGGCTGGAACAGCAAGGCCTACCGCGAGTTCCGCGACTTCGCCCTCTCTTTCGCCTGGACCGACGACACCACTCTCGGCTGGGGCTTGAAGAGGGGCCAGCATCAGCCGGTGCAGGGCTGAAGGGGCTCGAGGAGTCCGGCCTGGGCGAGTCGCTCGCTCACGGTGTGGGCCAACTCCAGGAGGGCCGGGTCGGAGGGAGTGAAGCGCCCGGGTGAGAGGATGACGAGGGTGCCCTGGTCCTCCACGGGTTCGACGACGACGGGAGGGGGGAGGGGCGGCACCTGGCCGCGGCGGCGAGAGAAGTACAGGAGCTGGCCGACGAAGGTCCCAGCCTCCCCGGACTCCGACAGGGTGTCTCGCTGCGTGTGCGAGGTGGCTACGCCCCACTCGGGCTCCCAGGCCAGGGCCATGGCGCGCAGCACCTGGGCGATGAGTGGGACTTGTCGCAGGCGCTCCGCGGTGGGTCCCTCTTCGGGCAGGTCGAGCAGGCAGAGGTTGGACATCCAGGGGGATGGCTCACCGCAGCGCAGGGAGAAGCTGCTCCCAGCGAAGTCGGTGGCCTCTCCGTTCCAGCCACTCAGGGAGAATCCATCCGCGGAACCTCGCTCCTGCTGCACGAACAGCTTCAGGATGTCCTCCCTCCCGGGCCCGATCCGGTGCTGAGAGGCCTCCTCCAAGGTCCGGCCCTTCTTGAACCATCGGGTGAGGCTCGGGTCACATGCGGCCAGGAGCCGGAAGAACTCCTCGGCGCGCAGGGCACAGGACTCGGCTGACTCTTCCCTTGCCAGCCAATAGACTCCTACGTAATGCGTATCCCTCATCTGCATGAGCGCCTCAGGATGATGGCGGGGTATGGACGACCTTGATCCTGCCGAGGTCTTTTTCCTTGAAGAGCTTGCGCATGAGGTCTGCCACCTCACGCTCGGCAAAATGCCACTGGATGGGAGTGCCTCTGGCTGCCTTGAGTTGCCTCTGCGCCTGCTCAATCATCTCCTCCATACCCGTGAACCAGGGCTTGCCGTACATCTTCTGGAGGAGCTTCAGATAGCCGGTCCCCTTGAGTTCCAGGAGCAGGCCGTTCTTGAAACCGTCGAAGTCCACGTAGTCCTTGGGGCCCGGGCCAGTCCGGATGCGGTACACCCAACCCGGTGGCGCACCCGCCACCTGAGACTGGTAGCGCAGGGACTCCTCTGGCATGTGCTCCGTCTTTTCAATCCATCGGCCAGGCCCCTGGGGAGGCGGAGGCCAGGGACCGGGGGCTGTTGCTCCCGTCGCGGGGCTTCCACCCTGCTGAGCCAAGAGAACGACGGAGGCGGACGCGGCGCCGGCCCCCACCACCGCTGTGGCGGTACCCGCTGACAGCGTCAGTTCGCGCAGCGCCAGCACGCCGTGCTTGGAGAGGGTCATCACGGGCACTCGCGCGGCTGCGGACAGCTTTGGCCCGGCAGTGGCAGCACCGCCCTGAAGCGTCAGCACGTGCGTGGCCAGTCGTGCTCCCTCCCGAATCTGGTCCTCCAGGTTCATGGCTCCGTAGCGGGCGAAGTACTCGGGGGAGGAGCAGATCAGCCCAGCCACCGCCGAGTGCAATTGGGACAGTCCCTCCAGTGTCCGCACCGGCTCGGTAAAGAAGGTGGCCATGCCATGTGCCATCTCCTCCATCGCGTTCTCCGCACCGAGCAGGGCGGCGGTTGCCGGATCTCTCCCGAGGGGCAATTCGCCCACAGGAGGCCCCTGCCGTTGAAGGGACTCGTCCACCGAGTAGAAGACGCCGCTGTCGTTGAAGTAGAAGGCGCCCACGCGCATGCCCAGCGCGTACAGCTCGCCCCCTCGCAGGATAGGGGAGCCCAGGCTGGCCAGGGGCCTGCCGGTGAGGGCCGTTGCGGCGTAGCCGTCCGGACGCAACACGACCAGGCGGCGGAAGGGTCCGGTGCGAGCCAGCAAGGTGGCGTAGGGCACGGGCTCGCTGGAGGAGAGGGCCTCGCGCACCAGGCGAGCCAGCGCGGTACGCGGGCCAAAGGTGCGCAGCGTGGCGGGGCTGTCCAGCAGGCCACGCCAGAGTGCTTGGGCCCTGTCCGAGGTGAGCGCCTGGCCTGGAGTCAGGTGGGCGAACCGGGGCAACTCCGTGTGCCGGAGCAGCACCTGGAAGTCATCGGACGCGGAGGCCAGGGAGTTGGAGGCCAGTAGCAGCACGGCGGTGACGATGAGGCCGAGCCCTCGCAGCATGGAACGGAGTGTGGGGGAATCACTCATGCGGCGGTGGCCATCGGAAGGTCGGGCATGGGGGCAGTCTACGCCGTGCCCCCCCTCTTCCTCGGCCATTTCCGGCCTGTCCGATTCCGGACTCCGGGGTAGCCTGGGTCTACCAGTACTGGAACGATCCCGAGCGCGAGGCCCTGGACGTGAAGCTCGCCGACGGCGGCAAGGTGGCGCCCCACGAGCTCGCCTCCAAGACGCAGATGTTCACCGAGCGCGCGCCTCCCGGAGTACCGCCTGAGCAAGTTCCAGGACGCTCTGCCCGAGGAGCTGGCGCTGGAGCTGATTGGCACCTGGCTCCTGGACTTCGAGGGAGCCGGCGCCTTCTGTCA
>QKJM01001029.1 GCA_003249315.1 Archangium sp. | reverse complement strand
CTCCGACGACGAGCTGGTTCTGGCGGACGACGAGCCGGGCGCGGTGGTGATGGGGGACGAGCCCTTGTTCGGCTCGGAAGAGGGCGCCGAGGAGGCCACGACCGTCTTCATGGCGCCAGTCTCCGAGGATGACCTCGGTGCGCCCCAGGACGAGCTGGTGATGGAGGATCCCGGCCTCACCCTGGCGCTCGGCGACGAGGAGGCGCAGCCCACGCAGGTGGGGGTGCCCGCGGCGCGGTTCATGGAGGATTCCTTCAGCGAGCCCGGGTTCGTGCCCGGGGCGCAGGACGACCTGCCGACGCGCGTGGCCCTGCGCCCGCTGTCGGAGGACGCGTTCGAGAGCGACGGCGAGCCCACCTCCGTGGGCACCGCGGCGTTGCCGCTCGAGGACGACGGCTTCCATGTGGAGGAGCCGGCGCTCCAGTCCTACGAGTTCGAGCCGGAGCCCGTGGCCGAGGTGGAGGAGCCCCAGGTCTCGGAGCCGGAGCCGGAGCCCGTGGCCGAGGTGGAGGAGCCCGAGGAGGAGCCCGCCGAGGAGGAGTGCGACGAGGCCAGCTTCTTCATCGACCAGGGGCTGTACGAGGAGGCGCGGGAGATCCTCGAGACGGTGATGATCGCCTTCCCGGGTCATGCGCGCGCTACCGAGTTGATGGAGCGGCTGGATGCGCTCGAGTCCGGCGGCGGCTCGACCGAGGAGGAGTCCGACTCCTCGGTGACGTCCGTGCCCGTGGTGCCCGCGATGGGCGAGTCGCCCGCGGAGAAGGACGCGTTCGATCTGGCGGCGGAGCTGGCCGGCGAGTTCGGTGATCTGGGCGGCGATCCGGTTGCGTCTCCGGTGGAGGAGGACTTCCAGTACTCGGTGGACGAGGTCTTCGCCGAGTTCAAGAAGGGCCTCGCCAAGGTGGTCAAGCCCGAGGACGTGGACACGCACTACGACCTGGGCATCGCCTACCGGGAGATGGGGCTGGTGGACGACGCCCTGAACGAGTTCTCCGTGGCGCGCGAGGGCTGCATCGGCAAGAAGCGCGAGGTGGACTGCCTGACGATGATCGGCATGATGCAGTCCCAGAAGGAAGACTTCGCCGCGGCGGCGGACACCTTCAAGCAGGCGCTGGCCAGCGAGCACGCCACGGGCGAGGCCTCCAAGGCGCTTGGCTTCGAGCTGGCCATGGCCTACGAGTCCCTCGGCGAGGCGGGCAAGGCGCTCTACCACTTCCAGCGCGTGGCCGCCGCCGACCCCAGATATCGTGATGTCTCCGGCTACGTGGAGCGGCTGTCCGCCACCACCACGCCGGAGGATGACCCGCTTCCGCGCCCCGGGGGATCCCCGAGGGCCGGTGCCCGGATGCCCGTCCCGGCGGCGGCGGGCGCACAGAAGCCACGTAAGGTAGGCTACGTGTAGCGCACAAGGTCCGGCAGCCCATGACCTACCTCGACTACTTCGAGCTCACGCAGGAGCCCTTCTCCAACGCCCCGGTGAGCCGGTTCTATTACAACTCGGCCCAGCACTCGCAGGCGCTGACGCGGTTGATGCACGCGGTCAGCTACATGAAGGGCCTCTCCATCCTCATTGGTGACATCGGAGCGGGGAAGACGACGCTCGCGCGCCGCATGCTCGACTCGCTGCCCGAGTCCGAGTACGAGGCCGCGCTGCTCGTCATCATCCACTCCGGCATCACCGCCAACTGGCTGCTGCGCCGGATCGCACTGCAGCTCGGAGTGGAGAACCCCGCGCAGGAGAAGCTGGCCCTGCTCTCGCAGCTCTACCAGCGGCTGCTTCAAATCTACGAGTCCGGCAAGAAGGCCGTCGTCCTCATCGACGAGGCTCAGATGCTGGAGACGCGGGAGCTGATGGAGGAGTTCCGGGGGCTGCTCAACCTGGAGGTCCCCGAGCGCAAGCTCATCTCCTTCGTCTTCTTCGGGCTGCCGGAGATCGAGAGGAACCTGAAGCTGGATCCGCCGCTGGCCCAGCGGGTGGCGCTCCGTTACAAGCTGGAGCCCTTCTCCCAGGAGTCCACCGAGGCCTACATCAAGCACCGCTTGAGGCTGGCCGGCTGTCCGCGGATGCCCTTCTCCTCGGAGGCGCTGGCGGCGGTGCATCAGCGCTCGGGCGGTACCCCACGCGTCATCAACAGCATCTGCGACAACGCGCTCTTCGAGACCTTCCTGGCTCGCGAGCAGGTCATCTCCGACTCGCTCATCCACCGGATCGCCGACAACCTGGGGCTTCAGGGCTCGTCCCTGCCAGAGGGTCAACAGAAGCCGGGGGCGGTCGCCGCCTCGGGCAGTCGGGCAGGCGGCACCTCGAGGGTGGATCTGGCGGAGATCGATCGCTACCTCGAGGGACTCGGTAAGCTGTAGCGGCTTTGATGCCTCGAAACCGGCAGGGCGCGCGCAGGGCGCCGCCGCTGTGGCTCATCGTCCTCGGCTTCGTGCTGGGGACGGTGCTCGTCCTGCGCTCACCCACCGTCTGGGAGGGGCTCTGCACCCAGGCGCGTCGCCAACTCCCGGCGCTGTTGGGGATGGAGGTGGGCATCGGCCGGTGTGAGGTGGATCCTCTCGGCCAGCGGCTGGTGCTGCGCGGAGTGTCCGTCTTCCAGCGGGGAGTGGACACGCCGCTCTTCGCGGCGGACCTGGCCGAGGTGCAGCTCGGCCTGCCCAACCCCTTCACCGGAAAGCTGGCCCTGGACGTGGTGCGGGTGCATCGGCCGCGGCTGGAGTTGGATCTCTCGCGTCCGTCGGGCGGTGGGCGCGAGACTGTCTGTCCGCTGGAGCCGCTGCGGAGGCTGCGGGTGTCTCGGCTGGTCCTCAGCAGCGCGGAGGTGCGCCTGGCCCTGCCAGAAGGCCGGCGGGTGGAGGTGTCGGAGCTGGACGTGGGCCTGCGCGAGCGCTGGGGCGAGGAGGAGTTCGAGGTGGAGGCTCGACGCGGTCTGGTGCGGCTGGCCTCGGGGCAGGAGCTGGTGTTGGGGCGGCTGGCGCTCTCCGGCGCGTTGGATGTGGAGGAGGAGCTGCTGGAGCTGGATCGGGCGGAGGTGTTGCTGGACGACGTGACGGTGAACGTCTCCGGCCGGGTGGAGTCGCTGTGCGAGCCCATGCTGGCGTTGGACGCGCAGGTGTTCCTGCCGCTGCGGACGCTGACGCAGGCGGGGCTGCTGCCGAAGCCGGCCAAGGGACACCTCTGGTCGCGTCTTCAGGTGAAAGGGAGGCCGGAGGCGCCCAGCGTCTCGGTTCAGGTGGCGGGCACCGGGCTCGCCTATGGGCGATACACCCCGGGGGCCCTCACCGCGAGGTTGGCGTACGCGGGGCGGCAGGTGACGGTGGAGGAGCTGATCCTTCCCTTCGGGACGGGGGAGGCGCGCATCTCGGGAACCGTGGGGCTCGGCTCGGGGCTGCCGGTGGAGCTGGCGCTGACGACGCGTGAGGTGTCGTTCGCCCGCATCCTGGAGAAGGCTGGCGTGATGGGCTCCTGGGTGGATTTCCCGGCCACGGCCACGGCGCGCTTGTCCGGCACGCTGTTGCCCCGACCCAACCTCGCGGGGGACGTGGATCTGCGCAATGGCCGCTTCGTGCTGGCCGCGCGCCCCTTCGATGCACCTCCAGAGGAGGGGCGCACCATCCTCACCTATGAGCGAGGACGCGTTCAGACGCGGGTGCGGCTGCTGGGAGATCGCGTCTCCTTCTCGGATGTGGTCCTGGAGTCGGAGCGCTCTCGGCTGCGAGGCGAGGTGACGCTCTTCTACGACGTGCAGCGCGGTCTGGACGTGAGCGTGGACGGGGACGTGGAGCTGGGCGACTTCGGCCACATCGCGCAGCTCGCGTGGGCGGGGCGCGGGAAGCTGAGCGTCCAGGTGACGGGAGCGTACTCGGACGTGGATGTCGCCGCGAACGTGTCCCTGCGCGACTTCAGCTTCTGGCGCTTCGATCTGGGCGTGGTGCAGGGGAAGGTGACGTACGCGGACCGGGTGCTGGGCTTCCCGGCGATCTCCGGGCAGAAGGGGCGCACGCAGTACTTCGGCAACGGGGCGCTCACCTTCGGCCGCTCGCGGCACGTGCGCGCCGAGGTGGAGGTACCGCGGGGGCGTACCGAGGACATCGTGGACCTCCTCATGCCCATGCACCCGAACGTCTCCGTGCTCCAGGGGCCGCTGCGGGGCGAGGCCTCGGGCCGGGTGGAGCTCGATAGCCCGACGTCGCGGCTGGAGGGACTGGTGGCCTTCGACCTGAAGGACACCACGTATTACGGCAGGCGCCTGGGCAGTGGCGCGATGCGGATGCGCTTCGTCAACGGCGAGGCCATGGCGCTGGAGCGCACGGTGCTGGAGGGCCCGCTGGGCCGCCTCTGGGCAGAGGGCTCCTTCTTCTTCGACGGCCCCCGGGATGGCGTGCTGGACTACCGCTTCGGCGGCGAGGGCCTGTCCCTGGCCGAGATCCTCGGGGTGGAGGCGTCGGCGCGACTGGGCATCCAGGGGACGCTCGCGCTGGAGGGCGCCGTGGAGGGCGATACGGATCTGCCGGTGACGACGGCCCGGCTGTGGGGTCCGAGGGTGACGTTCGCCGAGCGCAACCTCGGCAACCTGAGCCTGGAGGGACGCCTGGAAGGGCGCGCGCTCCTGGTGGCGGGCCGGCCCTCGCGTGACACCAGCGGCATCCTGTCCATGACGGTGCGCGATCCGTACCCCTTCGAGGTGGCGTTGACGCTGGAGCTGCCCGAAATTCGTCCGCTGCTGCCCGCCAACGCCTTCACCCAGGGGCTGTCCGGCTCCATCAAGGCGGTGGGGCGGGCGAAGGGGGCGCTGCGCCAGCCGCAGTCCATCCGGATGAGCGCCACGGTGGAGCGGCTCGCCCTCTCTCGCGGCGCCCTCAGCGGGAAGAATGACGGCCCCATCGCGCTGAGCTACGAGAAGGGGCGGCTGACGGTGCCCTCCTTCACCTTCCGTGGGTCGGAGACCGAGCTGTCCGCGGAGGGCTGGGTGGGGCCGGACTCCCTCGAGCTCTTCGTCCGCGGGGCCATGGACTTGCGGCTGCTCGAGTCCCTCACCCCCTCCCTCACGCGCACCGCGGGGCGGCTGGAGCTCAACGCGGTGGCCAACGGTCGGCTGGAGAGCCCCTCCCTGGCGGGTACCGCGCTACTCTCGGACGCGAAGCTGTCGCTGAAGGACGAGCCGCTCTCGGCGCGGGCGGTGTCCGGGCGGCTGGAGTTCACCGAGCAGCGCATCTTCCTCGATGGGCTGCAGGGGGTGCTCAACGAGGGCCGGGTGCAGGCCCGCGGAGACGTGCGGCTGGAGAAGCTGCGGCCCGCGGAGGTGGCGCTGAACGTGTCGCTCTCCGACGTGGCCACCCGCTTCCACGAGGATCTCCCCTTCCATGCCACCGGGCAGCTCTGGCTCAACGGCACCCCCGACGCCCTGCGGCTGGGCGGTGCGCTGGACATCCGCAACCTGCGCTACCGCAGAGGTTTGGATCTGGACGACATTCTCCGGCGCTTCTCCCGACGCAGCGTGCTTCCTCTGCCCGCGGAGAAGCCTCGCGAGTTCCTTACCCTGGACGTCGGCATGCACCTGGGGGATGTGCGGGTGGACAACAACCTGGCCCGCGCGCGGCTGGTGGGCTCGCTGCGACTCACCGGCACCAACGCCAGCCCGGGCCTGCTCGGTACGGTGGAGGCGGAGGAGGGCAGCCAGGCCTTCTTCCGCAACAACCAGTTCACCATCCAGCGCGGACTGGTGGTGTTCCAGGATCGCTACGGAATCGATCCCGTGTTCGATCTGCGCGCCCAGTCCCAGGTGCGCGAGTACCTGGTGAAGCTGCATGCGTTCGGCCGGCCGGCTGCTCCCCAGGTGCTCTTCACCTCGGAGCCGGCGCTCTCGGAAGGGGATGTGCTCTCGCTGCTCACCCTGGGGCTGACGAGCACGGACCGGGAGACGGCGGCTTCGGCCAGCGCGGGTCTGGCGGCGGAGGCCTTCTTCAGCATCTCCGGGTTGGATCGGCAGGTGCAGCGTTTCCTACCCAGCAACCCGGTCCTCAAGGACCTGTCCCTGCAGATCTCCACGACCTACAACGACGTCACCCAGCAGGCGGAGCCGACGGCGCACCTGGAGTCGAAGTTCCTCACGGAGCGGCTTAAAATCGGCCTCTCTCAGCCCGTCAGCGGGCGTGGTACACGTGCGCGAGCCGAGTACTATTTCGACAACCGACTCTCCGCGCGAGCCCAGTGGGACAACGAGAACAGCGAGATTCCGGTGGGCAACCTT
>QKJM01000867.1 GCA_003249315.1 Archangium sp. | reverse complement strand
GAGGAGGAGGGGCGCACGCCCCAGTCCCTGCCGCCCGCGGATCTGCTCTCCATGGCGAGCGGCGCGGAGGAGTCCACGGAGGCCTCGGAGGAGACTCCGACATCGGAGTCGGCATCCGAGGCGTCCTCCGATCGGGACGAGGACGAAATCGACGTCGAGGACTCCGAGCCGGGAGGGAGTGCCTCCGAGGAAGCGGGTGGGGAGGCCGAGCTGGCCGCGAGCGAGGAGGGCGCGGACGAACCGCGGGACGAGGTCGTCTCGGCGGACGCGTCCGAGGAACTGCTGCCCTTCGACGAGGAGCCGCCGATCGTGGTGGAGTCCGGCTCGGGGGGTCTCCTCGGAGAGCTTCCGCCGCTGGAGGAGGAGCCCGCGCCCGTCGCCGCGCCTCCCCGCGCCGATGAGCGAGGACCCATCCTCCGGCCCCCACCTCGGGAACTCGTCGACCGCCTCGGTGGGGAGTCCGGCTCCCGGAGCGGTGGCCTTCTGGAGGAGATTCCCGAGCTACCCGAGCAGGAGACCGAGGCGCTCGTCGAGGAGGCCGCGGCCCCCGTCCCCTTGCGCCCCGTGCAGGACGTGGAGGCGCTCGCCTCGGCCTATGAGAAGGAGCTGCGCGAGAAGCTGCTCCCCAAGCCGACGGGCTCTTCGTTCCTCTCCGGCCGCGGGCTGAAGATCGTCTCGGGCGTGGTGGCCCTGCTGGTGCTCATCGGTGCGCTCTTCGTCGTCCAGGTGATGCGAGGCGGCAAGGCGCTCGCCGATGCGTTGGATCGCATCGAGCGACTCGTTGCCCGGGACACGGTGGTGGCTCGGGATGAGGCGCTCTCGCGGCTCTCCCAGATTCTCGAGCTGCACGAGGGCAACACGCGGGCCTGGATCCTCACGGCCTACGCCCGCGCGCTGCGGTACGCGGAGGGTTCCTCCACGGAGGATCGCGCGCAGGCGCTCGCCGCGTTGGGGCACCCGGGCGTGCGCGAGAAACACCCGGCGCTAGCCGCTACCGTGGACGTGCTGGTGGCCGACGCGAAGGGCCGTGCGGCCGCCGGTGGGACCCTGTTGAAGCTCCAGGGAGAGTCTTCGGAGCTACACACGCTGGCCGGCGGCCTGCTGCTGGAGGCGGGCAAGACGAAGGACGCCCTGGCGCGCTTCGAGAAGGCGCTCCGGCTGTCGCCCCGCAACGCCCGCGCCCTGGTGCGGCTGGCCGCGTACTACCGCGATGCGGGAGATCCGGTGAACGCCCTGCGAGTGTACGAGACCGCCTTGAAGGTCTCTCCCGCGCACCCGGGGGCGCGCATCGGCGTCGCCGAGAGTCGGTTGATGCTCGGTGAGGAGTCGGGGGCGTCGCTCGCGGACCTGGAGAAGCTCGCTGGGGACGAGGCGCTGCCGGCCCCCCTGCGTGCGCGCCAGAGGCTGGTGCAGGGGCGGTTGTTGACCGCGCTCGGCCGGCCCTCCGAGGCGCGCCCGCTGCTCACTCCGGAGACGAAGGGGGCGCTGGCCTTCGAGTCCCTCCTGGCGCTCGGTGAGGCGAGCCGCGCGGCGGGGGACATGGCCGCCGCCCAGGAGTCCTTCGAGAAGGCCCTCGCGCTGAGGCCCGACAGCGAGGAGGCGACGGCGGGTCTGGGACGGGCGCTGTTGGATCGCGATCAGCCACGTGAGGCGCTCGCCAGGCTGGAGGGCAAGGGCCGCAAGGTGGCGCTGGTGCGTGCCGCGGCCTGGGCGCGGCTGGAGGAGTGGAGGCGCGTCCGGGCGGAGGTGGCCCGCACGCGCGTGGAGGACACCTATCCGCCCGAGGCCATCATCTACCTGGCCTTCGCCGACGCGGCCGATGGCGCGCACGACAAGGCCCGGGAGGCGCTGGAGAAGACGCTCGCGGCGACGAAGACGGCCAAGGCCGAGGTGCGCGCGGCGCTGGGGCTGCTGTACCTGCGGGAGAAGGCCCTGGACAAGGCGAGCACCCTTCTGGAGGAGGCCGTGTCGGAGGGCTCGCGGGACTACGAGGCCTCGTGCGCGCTGGGTCGGCTGCTCGTCTCCCGAGGGCTGCCGGATCTGGCGCTCAAGCCGCTGACGCAGGCGGTGGAGCGCAACGGCTCCCATGGCGAGGCGCGCGAGGCGCTGGGCCGGGCGCTGCTCGCGCTGGGCCGCACCGACGAGGCCCTGAAGCAGTTCGAGGCATGGCAACTGGACAACCCCGGCGCGGCGGCGGCCCACAAGGGCTTCGCGCTGGCGCTGTACCAGGCGGGGCGGGTGAAGGACGCGGAGGGGGCCTCGGAGCGCGCGGTGAAGCTGGAGTCCCGGGACGCCGAGGTGCACCGCGTGCGCGCCGCCATCCTCTTCGCCAAGGGGGATGTGAGCGGGGGCTTCAAGGCGCTGGAGAACTCCAACAGGCTGGATTCCAAGGCGCCGGGGACCTTCTGTGAGATTGCCTTCGCCTTCATGCGGCAGGGCATCCCCCTCAACGCGGCCAAGGCCTTCGAGGCGGCGCGGCGCGAGGGGCCGGATGCCCCGTGCGGCCGGGTAGGGGAGTACTGGGCGAAGGCCTCGGGAGGGCGCGCGGCGGCCAAGGTGCTGGAAGGCATCGCCGAGAAGGCGCCCACCGCGTGGGACAAGGCCTTCGCCCAGGCCGCCCTGGCGCGGGTGCTGCTGGAGGCCGGCTCCCTGAAGGATGCGCGCGCGGCGGCGGACGAAGCGGTGCGACTGGCACCCTTCTCCGGGCGGAGCCACTTCGCGTTGGGGGTGGTTGCCCATGCGCAGAAGGACGAGGCGACGGCGGAGAAGGCGCTCTCCCGGGCGGTGGAGCTGGAGCAGGCGGATGGGCTGGCGTGGCTGGCCCTGGGGGACGCACGGGCGCGCAAGTCCTCCGAAGCGGCTCGGGCGCTGGAGGCCTACCAGGCCTTCCTGCGCTTCGCGGAGGGCTCTCCCGAGGCGGGTCGGGTGAAGCGGGCGCTGACTGCCCTCGAGCGCCGGGCGGGGAGATAACGTGGAGCCTCGTCCTCCCACCATTCCGTTGATGCGCATCATGGGCGCCAACGCCTTCCTGCTGTCCATCCTCTACCTGCTGGTGGGCATCCTGGTGGAGGGCGTGCGGCGCGTGTGGCCGGTGGGCTTCATCCGGCGGATGTCCCTGTCGCTGGACTCGCTGCCGGCCCGGGCGCTGGAGCTGGTGGGGGCCATGCAGCCCCTGCGCGACGCCTACTTCTCCGGCCGCATCTCCGAGTTCTCGGTGCGGCTCGTCTTCGGCGTCACCACCGTCTCCATCATCTTCCTGCTGGCGGTGGTGGTGGGGGTCTTCATGGGCTCGTTGCGCGGCGCGCTGTTGCGCTGGGCGCGACGGCCGTAGTCGGAGGACTCAGCGCCGGGCGCCGCGGGACTTGCGCGTCCGGGGGGGCACCGGCGCCACGGGAATCGGCTCGTCGCCAGCCGCGCGCGCCATGAGGCAGATCTCCACCACCTTGGGGCCGAAGCGCTCCCAGCGGCTCTCACCCGTCCCCTTTACCGACAGGAAGGACTCCCGGTCGATGGGCAGGGCCGCGGCGAGCCCGCGCAGTGTCTCGTCGTTGAAGATGATGAAGGGGGGGACCTCCAGGTCGCGCGCCAGGCCCTTGCGCCAGCGGCGCAGCTCGGTGGCGGCCAGCTCGCTGTAGCCCTCGGGCCTGCCCGGAGCGGACGAGACGCGGCGCTGGGCGGTGGAGCGGGCGAGGGGCTCCAGCCGCTGCATGCGGCTGCCAGCGCAGATGTCGCAGTTGCCGCAGGAGGACTCCATGTCCTCCTGGCCGAAGTACTCGAGGATGAAGGTTCGCCGGCAGCGCTTCGTGTAGGCGTAGTCCGTCATCCTCTTGAGGAGCAGCAGCGAGCGCCGCTCCTGTTCGCGCACGCGGCTCAGGTCCACCCCCAGCTCCCGGAAGGGTGCCTGTTCGAGCGCGCGGATGGCACGTCCCGAGAACGGGCGGCGCACCTTCACCGCTCCGGCCCGCTCCAGCAGTTGCAGCGCGTGCCGCACCTCTTCCTGGGACAACCCGGTGCGCCGGGCGAGGATGGGGAGTTCGGTGGTGGAGGAGCGCTCCACCGGGAACGTCTCCAGCAGCGAGGCCAGCAGTCGCCGGGCATCTGGCGCGTGCGGGTGGGCCACGGGCGCCTTCTGCGTGAGGGTGATGCCGTACTGGCCTTCGCCCCGGCTGCCGCGTTCGAGCTTCCTCTCTCGCTCCAGGATGCGCAGCGCCGCGGAGACCTCGAACTCGCTGGCCCCCACCTGCGCGGCCAGGGCGTACACCCCCCTGTCGTACTCGGCTACACCGCGCAGCACGTTCCACGTGTCCGCGATGACGGCCTCCGAGGGGTGGTTGCCCTCGATGAGGCGCTCCTGGGTGTAGACGTCCGAGTGGTTGAAGAGGAGCGCGGCGAAGGCCGGCCCGCCATCGCGGCCCGCGCGGCCGATCTCCTGGTAGTACGCCTCCACCGCCTTGGGGATGTTGGCGTGGGCCACGAAGCGGATGTCCGGCTTGTCGATGCCCATACCGAAGGCGTTGGTGGCCACCGCCACCGCCTCCCGGGCGGACATGAACTCGTCCTGGGCGCGGTGCCGGGCCTCGTCGTCCATGCCGGCGTGGTAGAGGATGGCGTTCACCCCGCGCTCGCACAGCGAGCCGTGCATGTTCTCCGCGGCCTTGCGAGTGGAGCAGTAGATGATGCCGCTGCCTCCCAGTGACGCGAGCCCCGCGCAGGCCTGGCGCTTGTCCTCGTCTCCGCCGACGTCGAGCACCTCCAGGAAGAGGTTGGGCCGATCGAAGCCCTCGGCGAACACCTGCGGGTCCTTCATCAGCAGGGAGCGGACGATGTCCTCGCGCACCTCGGGGGTGGCGGTGGCGGTGAGGGCCACGGTGCGCGGCGGGCGCAGGCGCTTGCGCACCTGGCCGAGCTGCGCGTAGTCCGGCCGGAAGTCATGGCCCCACTGTGAGATGCAGTGCGCCTCGTCCACGGCGAACAGATCCACCCCCACCTGGGACAGGACCTCGAGGAAGCTGGAACTTCGGAAGCGCTCGGGGGCCACATAGACGAGCTTGAACTCGCCGGCGCGCAGCCGACGCATCCGGTCCGCACGCTCCAGCTCCGACAGCGACGAGTTGATGAAGGTGGCGGGGATGCCTCGGCCGGTGAGCTGCTCCACCTGGTCCTTCATCAGCGCGATGAGGGGGGAGATGACGAGCGCCACTCCGGGCAGCAGCATGGCGGGGAGCTGGTAGCACAGGCTCTTCCCCGCGCCCGTGGGCATCACCACCACGGTGTTGCGCCCGCTCAGCACGGAGTTGATGACCTGGGCCTGCCCCGGCCTGAACTGAGCCAGGCCGAAATGGCGGACCAATCCCTCCTGGGCTTGCTCGAAGTAGGGCAGGTCCACCGACATCCGCCGCATATTTACTGTTCCTTCCCGGGCGTCAACGACTCAGCGGCTCCTGCGTCCAGGTCCAGCCCGTCAGGTATGGGAACGGCCAGGCGCGCCCTCCACTCTCGCACCTCCCGCGCGAGCCGGGCGCCTCGCTCGGGATCCAACCGGCCCTCCGTCACCACATCTCCTTCCCGCGCCTCTGGCGGAAGGCTGGTGCGCGGCACCGTGCGCGCCGGGCCACCGCCCAGGGGCACCACCTGGGCCACCTCATCCTCCAGCACCTCCACCTGCACCGGCCCTCCGCACGCGAGGCTCCCCAGCACTCCCACCATCATCCACGCTCTCCCGCAAGGCTCCATGGCCCTCTCGTCTCTCCGCTCAGCAGCGGCATTTCACCCCGCTCCATCAGCGAGGCGTACGTCCCATCTCCCACCACCACGTGGTCCAACACCTTGATGCCCAGCACCCGGCCCGCTTCGATGAGTTGTGCCGTGAGGCCCAGGTCCTGCCCCGAGGGCTCCGGATCTCCCGAGGGGTGGTTGTGGGCCAGCACGATGGCGGTGGCGCGCGAGGTGATGGCCGCGGCGAACACCTCGCGGGGATCCACCGGGCACGCGTTGATGGTGCCCTCGGCGACTCGGGCATCGAGCAGCAGCACGTTGCGCGCGTTGAAGCACAGCACGTGGAAGACCTCGCGTCGCAGCGCGCTCAGCGCGGGGGCGAGGTAGTGGTAGATTTCTCGCGGGGTGCGCAGGCGAGGTCGCCGCTCGGTGACGCGCTGGGCGCGGCGTCCCAGCTCCAGCGCCGCCAGCACCCGCGCCGCTCGTACCGGCCCCATGCCGGGCCGCGAGCGCAGCGCATGCGGCTCCTGCTGAACCAG
>QKJM01001028.1 GCA_003249315.1 Archangium sp. | reverse complement strand
TGCTGCCACGGCTCGATGAGTACGAGGAGTGCGGTCCGGGATTCCCCGAGCCGGCTCTGTACCTCCGCAGGAAGGAGATCGTCACACTCAGGCAGGGCGGTGAGGTGCTTGCCTGGGTATACGTCTACAATCGCCCTACCGACGGTCTGGTGCGGATCGCCTCAGGAGACTTCTTGCGAGCGTGAAGCCCCCCGGGCCTCAACCCGCCTGTGCCGTCTCGGCTTCCTCCTCGTCTCCCCTCGCGGCCACCCCCTGCGGCACTCCGTCCACGTAGGTGACGACGTTGCCCACCGTCGCCGGAACTCGCGGGCCCGGTGTCACCACCCCCGTCAGATTCAGCGGATCCACCGCGGACAGTTGCACCCTCACTCCCGACGGCGCCTTCCGGCGCACCGCTCTCGCCATGTCCACCGCCTCCGGCAGGGCGAACTGCTCCCCCACGAAGCCCCCCACGAAGCGGCCTCCGCGGATCTCCCCCCTCGCCTCCATCCGCCGGTATACGTACAGCAGCTCCCTCCACGAGGGCGCCAGCGCCTCGCGCATCACCAGGTCCCTCCAGACGATTCCGTACCGTCTCAGGAAGAGCCTCGCCACCTCCGCCAGTACCTCCTCCTGGCTCCGCTGCTCCGAGGGCACCAGCAGGCTCCAGCGCCCCGGCCCCCCTCGCTGCAGCAACTTCTGCCTCTTTCTCTGCGCCGGACTCTGCAGCACTCGCAGGTTCTGCACCGCGTCCGCCGTCACCAGCCCCCGTGCCACCAACTCCCAGAGCGCGTCCTCCACCTCCGCCGGCAGTCGGCGTGTCCGTGTCACCAGGTCGTTGAAGAAGCACGCACCCCTCTGCTCCAGCACCTCCACCACGTCCCTCGCCGGCCCCGACAGGTCCGTCGGCAGGCTCAGCCCCCCATCCGCGAGCACCGCGTTCGGCCTCGCCGCCCACAGCAGCCAGTCCAGGTCCTCCCTCTTCACGAACGTCAGGCTCGCGTTCCGGTTCGGCGTCGCCGCTCGGGCGCGGGGGGCCTCGGGCGGTGGTGTTACCGGGGCGCCTCTCCGAGGTCCAGGCGCCGGCTTCGCGTCCTTCAGCGTCAGCCGGCCCCATGCGACTTCTCCCCCGTAGCAGGCTCGCTCCAGCAGCTCTCCCAGGTAGCCTTTCATCCTCGCCGGTAGCAGGTAACGCTCCCAGGCCGAGGCCGGTGCTTCGTACCCCTGCAGCAGGCTGATTGCCTTCGCCAGCCCCGTTCCTCCTCTCAGCGCGTCCACCTCCTCCAGGTGGTGCCAGCGGAAGAGGAAGCGCATGAAGTCCCTTGCGCTCAGGGGTTCGATTTCCTTGCGCAATCGTCCCACCGTCAGTCGGTGGATTCGTTGCAACAGGCGACGGTCACACCATTCCACGGGGGGCACTGTGGGACTCGGGGACTCGCTTACCCTCACCCCGTCCCTCTCCCAGAGGGAGAGGGGTTCTTGGGAACCCTCGGTATCCTGAACCCTCACCCCGTCCCTCTCCCAGGGGGAGAGGGGTTGTTGGCGAAATCTCCCTCTCAGGATTCCTCCCGTCGCCTCCAACTGGTGCAACGCCAGGTTCACCTCCGACTCGTCCAGCGCTGTTTGTCTGCTCAGCTCCCCCGCTGTCGTCGGCCCCACCATCTCCATCCACCCCCTCACCACCCTCTGCACCGCCACGTCCCTCTCCTCCTCCCTCTCTCCCTTCAGCCGCTCCAGCTCCGGCTCCATCCTCCCCTCCGGGAATAGCACCCTCACCGTCCCCACCCGCTCCGCCGGTATCAGAAACCGTCCTCCCCCTACCTCCAGCCACGCCACCCTCCCCTCCCTCTGCAACCCAATGACGAAGTCCCGAGGCACGTCCTCCTCCCTCATCACCACCAACTGCAGCAGCGCGTCGTGCAGCTCGTCCTCGTCCCTCATCGGCGGCGCCGCGTCCCTCACCACCTGCTCGATTGCCTCCTCATCCAGCGCTCCGAAGGACGCCGCGTCCTCCGCCGGCAACGTCCGTCTCAACACCACGTTCCGCACCCGCCTCTCCTCCGCAGGCGCCTCGTCCAGGAACGTGTACGGCTGGCTGTTCACCATCTGGTGCGCGAAGACGCTCGGCTCCGGCACGTCCCTCGCCAGCAGCTTGATGCGCCCATCCTTCATCCTCCTCAGCACCTCCCGCAGCCCGTCGATGTCCATCGCCTCCCGCAGGCAATCCTCCATCGACTGCTTCACCAAGGGATGGTCCGGTAGCTCGATGTCCGCTCCCCCATGGTTGTCCTGACACCCCACCTGCGCCGGAAACACCGCCGCCAGCAAATCCTCGCTCCTCGCCCGCTGCAGGTTCGGCGGTACCCTCTTGCCCCCTGAATACCTCGACAGCGCCAGCGCTCGCGTCGCGTTCCACCTGAAACGCGTCCCGAACAACGGCACCTGCAACACCGCCTGCACCAACACCTCCTCCACGCTCTCGGGACGCAGGAACTCGAATATCTCCTCCAGCGGGAACGAGTGCTGCTCCCCCAATGACAGGAGAATCCCATCCTCCGTCGCCGCCGCCTGCAATTCGAAGTCAAACGTTCGACAGAATCGCTTGCGCAGCGCCAGCCCCCACGCCTTGTTCACCCGACTCCCAAAGGGCGCATGCACGATGAGCTGCATCCCCCCCGCCTCGTCGAAGAAGCGCTCCGCGATCACCGTCGTGTGGCTCGGCACCGCCCCCAATACCTGCTCCCCCGCCCTCAGGTACGCCAGCAACGCCTCCGCCGCCACCGCCGGTACCTTCAATTCCTCTCGCAGGAACTCCTCCGCGTCCGCCCTCCTCAGCAATTCCTCGCGCAGCTTCCCCACGTACAGGCTCAGCTCGTCCGTCCTCCCCGGCGCCTCCCCCCTCCAGAAGGGCACCGTCGGCGGCGCCCCGTGCGCGTTCTCCACCAGCACCGACGCCCCCATCACCCGCTGAATCCTCCACGCCGTCGTCCCCAGCAGGAAGATGTCCCCCGGCACCGACTCCACCGCGAAGTCCTCGTCCAGCGTCCCCACCACCTTCCCCTCCGGCTCCGCCACCACGTTGAAGGTGAAGGTGTCTGGTATCGCTCCCCCATTCGTCAGCGCCGTGATTCTCCCACCCCTCCGCCCCTTCAGCCGCCCGTTCACCCGATCCCTGTGCAGGTGGACCCCCGCCCTCCCCCTCCTCAGCGACACCCCCTCCGAGAGCGTCTCCAATACCCGCTCGTACTCCTCCCACGTCAGCTCCCGGTACGGGTACGCCCGGCGGAACAGCTCGTAGAGCTCCCGCTCGTCCCACTCCTCGCTCGCACACGCCGCCACCACCTGCTGCGCCAGCACGTCCAGCGGCTTCTCCGGCATCCGCACCGCGTCGAGCTCTCCCTCGTACACCGCGCGCACCAGCGCGACGCACTCCACCAGCTCGTCGCGCGTCATCGCCACCAGGATTCCCTTCGAGATTCCCCCCTTGTAGTGCCCCGCTCGCCCCACCCGCTGCAGCAGCACCGAGATGGCCCGCGTGCTCCCCAACTGCACCACCAGGTCCACGTTCCCCACGTCGATGCCCAGCTCCAGCGACGCCGTCGCCACCATCACCGAGAGCTCCCCCGCCTTCAGCTTCTCCTCCGCCTCCAGCCGCAGCTCCCTCGCCATGCTCCCGTGGTGCGCCGCCACCCTCCCCTCTCCCAGCCTCTCCTCCAGGTCGTGCGCCACCCGCTCCGCCAGCTTGCGCGTGTTCACGAACACCAGCGTCGTCCGGTGCTCTCCCGCCAGCGCCACCAGCCGGTCATACACCTGGCCCCACATCTCGTTCGTGGCCAGCGAGCCCAGCTCCTCGTCCGGCACCTCCACCCGCAAATCCCACGGCCGCTGGTGCCCCACCCGCACCACCCGGCACCCACCCGCCGCCTCGCCCGAGAGGAAGGCCGCGATCCGCTCCAAGGGCTTCTGCGTCGCCGACAGGCCAATGAGCTGCGGCCTCTGCTCCGTCAGCGCCTTCAGCCGCTCCAGCGAGAGCGTGAAGTGGCTCCCCCTCTTGTCCCTCGCCAGCGCGTGGATTTCGTCCACGATGACGGTGCGCACCGTGCGCAGCGTCTCCCTCGGCCGGTCCGCCGTCAGGTACAGGTAGAAGGACTCCGGCGTCGTAATCAGGATGTGCGGCGGCCGGCGCACCATCCGCGAGCGCTCCGCCGCCGGCGTGTCCCCGCTGCGCACCTGCACCCGCAGCTCCTGGGGCCGGTAGCCCGCCTCCCTCGCCCGCTTCACCAACTCCTCCAGCGGCTGCAGCAGGTTCTTCTGTACGTCGTTGCCCAGCGCCTTCAGCGGCGACACGTACAGCACCTGCGTACACTCGGGCAGCGTCCCCTCCAGCGCCAGGCGGAACAGCCGGTCCAACGCCGCCAGGAAGGCCGTCAGCGTCTTCCCGCTTCCCGTGGGCGCGGCGATGAGCACGTCGCTCCCCTCCTGGATGAGCGGCCAGCCCTCCACCTGGGGTCGTGAGGGCTCGCCCAGCCGCTCGGCGAACCACTGCCGCACCACCGGGTGGAACGACTCCAGCGCCGCGTGCGCCGCCGACGCGTCCGTGCAATCCAGCTCTCCGTGCGGGGCCATGACACCTCCTCCCGGGACTGAACACGGGTATAGGGGGTGTCGTCAACGCGCCCGGCCGCCCTCCGTCCGGCGCTCGTCCGCCTCCCTGGACAGGCCACTCTGGTGACAATCCGACGCCGCGCGGAGCTCTCGGAGCCATGCGTCGTCCCGCCCTGGCCTCCACCCGACTACATTCTCTTCGTGGAGAACGTCCTCGAGGTCGAGCACCTCGGCATTCGCCTGGGGAACGTGCAGGTCTTGCACGAGCTGAGCTTTCGCCTGCCCAAAGGGGCGACGCTCGCGATCATCGGCCCCAACGGCGCTGGAAAGACCGTCCTCTTCCGCGCACTCATCGGGGCAATCCCCTACGAAGGGAGCGTGCGCTGGGCACCGGGCACGCGCTTCGGGTACATGCCGCAAAAGCTCGATCTCGAGCGCGACCTTCCGCTCTCGGGGATGGACCTCCTGCGGGCGCGCGCCGGCATGGCCCGGCTCCCACCGGAGCAGCTCCCCACCGTCTTGCACCGCGTGGGCCTCGGCGAAGAGGTCGCGGCCCGTCCCATCGGCGCCCTGTCGGGCGGGCAGTTCCATCTCCTCCTGTTCGCCTTCGCACTTCTCGGTGCCCCCACCGTCCTCCTCCTGGACGAGCCCACCGCGGGCGTCGACGAGCCCGGGCAGGAGCGGCTGCACGAGCTCGTGCGCCGCATTCAAACCGAGCAGGAGGCAACGGTCCTGCTCATCTCACACGAGCTGAGCATCGTCACCGGGAACGCTACGCACGTCCTCTGCCTGAGTCGGCGTAGAGCATGGTTCGGAGCCCCACGAGAGGTCATCACCCCGCAGACACTCGAAGAGGTGTACGGCTCGCCCGTGAGATTCCATGTCCACGATGAGCGTTGAAACGGGACTGCTGCTCCTGGCGATGTCGACAGCGGCCGGAGTCCTCGGCTGCTTCGTCATCATGCGCCGCATGGTGCTCGCCGCGGACGCGCTCTCCCACGTAGCGCTCCCTGGAATCGGCGTCGCCCTGCTCCTTCGACTCCACCCGGTGACGGGCGCCCTGGCCGCGCTCCTCCTGGGCACGCTCCTCATCTGGGGCATCGAGCGGCGTGCGCGGCTCTCGACCGAGACGGTCATCGGCGTCGTCTTCTCGGGCGCGCTCGCGGTGGGCAGCCTGATGACATCCGGTGACGAGCTCATTCACGCGCTCCTCGGCAAGCCGAGCGAGCTCGACACCCGGGAACTCCTCCTCGCGCTCGCCGCCGCCGCGGGCGTCATCTGCTTTCTCGGCCTCCGCAGGCGGGAGCTCATCATCTCATTGGTCTCGCGGGACATCGCCATGTCCATGGGCATCCGGTTGCGGCGGCTGGACCTTCAGTTCCTGGTCGCCTTCGCCGTCACGGTAGCGCTCGGCCTTCGCTATCTCGGCGTGCTGCTCATGGGCTCACTGGTCATCATCCCGGCGGCGACCGCCAGGCGGCTCGCCAGCAACCTGCGCGCGATGGTCACCATCGCGATATCGGTCGCCGTGGTATCGACGTTCGCTGGAACCTGGCTCGGCAGTGCGCTCGAGCGTGAGACCGGGCCGCCCATCGTGATGGTCGCCGTGACCTGCTTCCTCCTCAGCCTCCTCAGGAGGCCGACGACGTGAGAGCGTCCTGGACACGGTAC
>QKJM01000014.1 GCA_003249315.1 Archangium sp. | reverse complement strand
GCCCATCACCCGCTTCTCCATCCTGCGCAGCCACGCGGTGACCACGCCCTCGAAGTCCCTCCGGCACACCACCCGGCAGCGACTGGACATCCCCGAGGACTGCCCCATCGAGGTCATCCCCAACTTCGTGGACACGGAGCGTTACGCACCGCTGCGGGATCGAGCGCGCCTCCGCGAGTTCTTCCCCGACCTCGGGGAGACGGAGCCGGTGCTGCTCCACGCCTCCAACTTCCGACCGGTCAAGCGCATCGGGGACGTGCTGGCCATCTTCGCCGAGGTGAACCGCCAGCGCCCATGCCGGCTGCTGCTGATCGGAGATGGCCCGGAGCGCTCTCCCGCGGAACGCCAGGTGAGGGAGCTGGGCCTGACGACGCGCGTGGCCTTCCTGGGCAAGCAGGACAGCTTCGTCGAGCTGCTCGCCTCGGCGGACGTCTTCCTGCTGCCGAGCGAGCAGGAGAGCTTCGGCCTGGCGGCGCTCGAGGCGTTGAGCTGCGGGGTGCCGGTGGTGGCGAGCGACGTGGGCGGGGTACCGGAGCTGGTGGACTCCGGGGAGACGGGCTACCTGGCGCCAGTGGGTGACGTGCGGGCCATGGCGGACCGGGTGCTCTCGCTCGTGAGCGAGCCGACCCGCTGGCGCGCCTTCTCACAGCGGGCGCGCCAGGCGGTGCTCGAGCGCTTCCAGCTCGGGCCAGCGGTGGAGCGCTATGAGGCGCTCTACCGCCGGGTGCTGGGGTGAGCGCCTACTTCTTGTTCTTCCAGTCCGCGAGCGCCTTGGAGACCGCGTCGCGGTAGAAGAAGTTGGAGTCCTTGTTGCCCATATCCCACGCCGTCTGGGCGAACTTGCGGGCCTCGGCGTACTTGCCCTTGCGCGCGAGGATGTCGGCCTTGATCCAGTTGTTGTACCAGGTGGACTGGATGCCGATGGAGGCATCCACGTACTTGAGGGCGGTGTCGTAGTCCTTGAGCGTGTCGGCCACGTAGCGCGCGGCATTGACGTGCGCGCGGCCCGAGCCCTCCAGCGCCGACTTGATGGCGGCCTGCGCGTGCGCGGCGGTGTCCACCTTGATGGGCACGGACACCCGAAGCTTCTCCCACTCCAGGTCGAGCGAGGTCTCCCCCTCGGTGGTGTTGGAGAAGAGGAAGGTCATCCGCTCGCGGAGGGGAATCGCCGTGGGGGTGACTGTGACCCGGGCCACGTCGTCCTTGGAGTCATAGGTCGCGCCTCCCACGAACAGACCCAGCTCCTTGTTGAGCACCACCGTCCACTGACTGGCCGAGGGCACGGTGACAATCGAATAGGTTCCGGCGGGCACGGACTTCCCACCGAAGATCACATCGCGGCTGAAGGAGATCTTCGTGGCCGCGTTGGCGCCGGTGCGCCAGATCTTGTCATGGGGAACCAGGGCGCCCCAGATCTTCCGCCCCTTGGCGCCGGGGCTGGAATACTCGACGGATATCTCGGTCAGCCCCACCTCCTGCGACACCTTGGCCAGGGGGCTAGGGGCCGGCAACTTGAGCTGGGCCCGCGCGGGCAGCGCGGAGAGAGCCACGAGCGCGGAAAACACGCAGCCAAGGGCAACGCTCTTCATCGTCCTCACTTCGTCCTTTCTCTCCCGAATGACAGGAAGTGGGCGGACTCTATAGAGCATGACCCTACCGCGCTACACCTTGAGCCGGATGGCGGACGGGATGATGGAGATGCGAGCGGGGAGACGACCGGGAACCTCGCCATCCATCTCCAGCAGCACGGGCTCGTCGCTCTCGGCCTCCAGCAGCTTGCAGCGCAGGGTGCGCGTCTTCTTCCACGTCACGTGCGCGCCGCTGTAGACGCCCTTGGATTTGATCACGAAGTCGGACAGATCGTACCCGCTCCACAGGGTGACGTCGAAGAGGCCGTCGTGGGTGATGGCCTCGGGAGCCACGCACATGCCGCTGCCGAAGTAGCGGCCGTTGGCCACGGCGAGGGCGGTGACGCCCACCTCCTCGGGCTCGCCGCCGTCCACGCGGATGCGCACGCGCAGATCCTTGTATCGCGCCAGCGTCTTCAGCGTGCCCCACAGGAAGCTGAGGTTGCCGCCAAAGGTCTTGCTGCCGATGTTCACCTCGTGGGCCACCTCCGCGCTCACGCCGAAGGAGGCGATGTTGGCGAAGTAGCGCCGTACCGGGCGGCCCTCGTGGTCCACGAACTCGGCGAGCCCCACGTCGAAGGGCTCCGTCGCCTCCGTGCGCAGCCGCTCCAGGGCCGAGTCCAGGTCCAGCTCCCACCCGAAGGTGCGCCGGAAGTCGCCGCCCGTGCCGCGAGGAATCACCCCCAGGGCCGCCTGGGGATTGAGGGCCTTGCCGTCGGCGAAGAAGCCGTTGACCACCTCGTTGATGGTGCCGTCTCCGCCCACCGCGACGACGCACTGGCAGCCGTCCTCGATCGCCTGGCGCGTCAGCCGCACCGCATCCATGGCCCTCTCGGTGAACCCGAAGCCGAAATCACCGATGACCCGGGTGACGCGAGCGGAGATCTCCGCCCACCGCTTGCCCGTCTGGCCACCGGCGCTGCGCGGGTTGACCACCAGGAACGTCTTCATCAGCCCAATCCTCCAGAGGAACCGCCTGTTTACGCGGTTCCTCGGAGGGGCTCCACTTTCCTTACTTCTGAGGCAGCGGCGCGGGGCGGACGTGGATCTCCCGAAGCTGCCGATCATCCACGTCGCCGGGGGCGCCCGTCATCATGTCCGTCCCCGTCTTCGTCTTGGGGAAGGGAATGACGTCGCGCAGCGACTCGGCGCTCGTGAGGAGCATCGCCAGCCGATCCATGCCCAGCGCGATGCCGCCGTGCGGCGGGGCGCCGAACTTCAGCGCGTCCAGCAGGAAGCCGAACTTCGCCCGCGCATCCTCGTCGACGATGCCCAGCGCCTTGAACACCTCCGCCTGCACCTTCGGATCATGCAGGCGGATGGATCCGCCGCCGATCTCGAAGCCGTTGAGCACCACGTCGTAGCGGTAGCACTTCACGCGCCCCGGATCGCTCAGCAGGTGCGGCACATCCTCGTCGTGCGGCCGGGTGAAGGCGTGGTGGGCCGCGGCCCAGGTGTTCGTCTCCTCGTCGAACTCGAAGAGGGGCGGGTTCACCACCCAGAGGAACTTCCACACCCCGCCGCTGCCGTACTCGGGGATGTAGCCGAGCTTCTTCGCCACGTGGACACGCAGGTTCGCCATCACCGTGTGAACCAGCGACTCCTTCCCGAACTGGAAGAGGAGCAGATCGCCCGGCTTCGCGCCGCAGGCCTGGTTGATGGCCTGGCGCAGCTCGGGGTTGATCGTCTTGGACAGGGGCGACTGCGTCCAGTCACCGCCCTCGCCCACCTTCGCGCGCGCCAGCCCCTTGGCGCCGGCCTGCTTCGCGAAATCCTCCAGCTTGTCGCTCTCCGCGCGGCTGAGCGCCTTCTCCGCGGGGATGACCATGGCCTTGACGATCCCGCCCGCCTGCACCGCCTCCCACATCATCGGCACGCCGCCGGACTCGCCGAACTGGCGCACCACGTCCGTGAGCAGGATGTGCTCCAGCCCGAAGCGCAGATCCGGCTTGTCGTTGCCGTACTTCGCCATGGACTCGTCGTAGTTCATCCGGGGGAAGGGCACGGGCACCTCCACGCCCAGGACCTCCTCCCACACCCGCTTGATCAACCCCTCCACCACGGTGAAGACGTCGTCCTGGGTGACGAAGCTCATCTCGATATCGATCTGCGTGAACTCGGGCTGCCGGTCCAGACGCAGATCCTCGTCGCGGAAGCACTTGACGATCTGGAAGTAGCGGTCGAAGCCCGCCACCATGAAGAGCTGCTTGTAGAGCTGCGGGCTCTCGGCGAGCGCGTAGAACCGGCCCGGGTTGAGGCGGCTGGGCACCAGGAAGTTGCGCGCACCGCCCGGGGTGTACTTGCCCATGAAGGGCGTCTCCAGCTCCAGGAAGCCCTTGTCCACCAGGTAGGAGCGGGTGATGGCGTTCATCTTCGAGCGCGTCATCAGCGACTGCTGCAGCGGCCGGCGGCGCAGATCCAGGTAGCGGTGCGCCAGACGCTTGTCCTCGCCCGTCTCGATGTCGTCCTCGATGAGGAAGGGCGTGGGCTCGGAGCGGTTGAAGATGGACAGGTCCGTGGCCTTGATCTCGATCTCCCCCGTCTTGAGCTTGGGGTTCACCTGGGTGCCACGCGAGGCGACCCGGCCCTTGATGCCGATGCAGTACTCCAGGCGAAGCTGCCCGGCGAGCTCATGGGCCTCCTTCGCGATGTCCGGCTCGAAGACCACCTGGGTCAGTCCGTCACGATCCCGCAGATCGATGAAGACCGCGCCGCCGTGGTCTCGCCGGTTCTGCACCCAGCCGAAGAGGACGACCTCCTCGCCGATGTTGCTCTTGGTGAGCTGCCCGCAAGTATGGGTACGCTTGACCTCGGTAATGAACGGGACCGCCATGACACCGCCTGCACAGGGGGAAGAAATGAAGGGCGGCACCATAGAGAGCGTGGAAACGATGCGTCAAGGAATCCGAGAGCATGGTCGGCTGCTCCTCAGGTGGACGGCCCTGGGGATGTGGGTGCTGCTGGGGCTGGCCCCGCCGGCACGGGCGAGCTCGGCCATGACCGAGCTGAGCGCGGGGGGTGACGTCTTCACCTGGACGCTGATGGGGGACGTGGAGCTGCGCCGGGACGAGACCTTCCTCACCCTCGGCTACACCGGGGCACGCCTCGGCTCCGATGCCGACCTCTCCCACCTGCTCTCGGCGGGCGTGGACCAGGCCCTCTCCGAGCACTGGCTGCTCTCGGGAGTGCTCACCGTGGGCCTGCCCCGGGTGAGCTCCACCGTCCTGGTCCCCGAGCGACCCCTGCGCAACCTTCCGGCGCTGGTGGCCCGCACCGGCAACCTCAGCCAGGGCGTACTGCTGTCGGCCATGTACGACTCGGCCGGCTTCTCGAACGTGGAGTACGGGGTGGACGTGGGGCTGGGCCTCACCCGCTACGCGCTGGACCGGCAGGTGGTGGCCCGCGATCGGCAGGGAGTGGAGGTCATCACCCAGAGGAAGGATCCACTCTGGGTGACCCGCGCCTCGGTGGGGGGACGCCTGCTGCTCTTCGACCGGTGGGAGCTGGGCCTGCGCGGCGGCCTCTGGCTCTACAGCGGGGATCCGCTGCGCGCCGGCCAGTTCACCCCCGAGGAGGTCCGGGCGGCGGGGGAGCACTACCTGTCAGAGGTGAGCGACCGGGATCTCCTCCTCAACTACGAGCGGCTGCTGCCGGACCTGGGCGCGATCCTGGGCGGACGGATGATGGACGCCGCCACCGGCTTCCCCAGCGCCCCGACACTCTTCGATCTCAAGCCCTCGGTGACGTACCGCGTCAGCGAGGTGGTGCGCGGGCAGCTCTCCTACGGCTACATCCACTACGTGCCCGGCCAGGGGTACGCGCACGTGCTCGCCACCCGATGGACCTTCCGGGCGGGCGACTCCTGGCGCTTCTGGGGAACCCTGTCGCTGCAGTCCGATCACCTGGAGGGCGAGGAGCCCTGGCGCTCGGGACTCCTCTCCGTGGGCAGCGAGTACTCCTTCTGATGGCGGTCGGACTCGTAGTAAGAAAGCCTCCATGCTCCGAAAGCTGACTGCCACCGCCGCAGCGCTCGCGTCACTCGCCGCCTGCGCGCCGGACACCCAGGCTCCCGTGAAGGTCCGCGCGCTCGTGCGCTCCAGCAATGGCCAGTACGTGCCGCAGGAGGTCGAGCTGAAGACGATTACGAACATCGTCTCCCTGGAGGGTCAGGTCGCCTGGATCAGGGGCGGCGCGAACGTCCGGTTGGATCCAGAGGATCCGGAGCTCGGTAATGTCACCACCGACGACGCGCTCGAGCGCGCGCTGGTGAAGGACGAGGGGCGCCCGGTGACGGCCAGCTACATCACCGACGACGCGGGCGTGCTGTGGCCGGCGGACTTCCACACCTGGAACCTGGTCACCACGTACTACAACTTCGAGCAGGCCTGGGACTACTTCCGCGAGGACGCCGCGGTGCCGGTGGCGGACCTGAGCCCGACCACCGTCTATTACTTCCCCGAGTTCGTCCTCAAGGAGGCCAGCGAGGAGCCACAGCGCGACAACGCGCTCTTCTTCTCCCCGGTGCAGGCCTTCCTGGTGCTGCCCTTCGAGGAGATCCAGAGCGCGCCGCTGGCGATCAACGCCTCGGTCATCACCCACGAGTACGCCCACCTGGTCTTCAACCGGAAGGTGTAC
>QKJM01000331.1 GCA_003249315.1 Archangium sp. | reverse complement strand
GAGCACCGCGAGGCCAGACTCCTGATCGATGGTGACCATGGCGGCTGAAATGGGCTCGGTGCTGTTCGCCCGGACGACGTAACCGGCGATGGAGCTGCTCGGTGTCGGCGTCGAGTCGCTCTGGCGGGTGTCGTAGGCGCGCAGCGCCTGGAGGGCCAGGGCCGTGGTGTAGGCATCCTCGGCCCAACTGCCATTGGGAAGCTGCCGGCCCAGGAGGGCAGCGGCGCTGGAGTCCACTACTGACAGGTCCCCCGCGTTCGGCACGAGCGCGAGGAGCACGACGGCACTCAAGAAGTCCTCGCCCCAGAGCCCGTCGGGTGCGCGCCGAGAGAGAAGGAAGTTCTGTGCACTCGTGAGCGCCGTGGCCACGCCCTGGTAGGTCGAGCGGGAGGGCCACAGTGCCCGCATACTCGCGGCGGTGAGGTAGACCGAGGTGACGTTGGCCCCATCGGCCCAGCCTCCGTTGACCTGTTGGCGGGCCAGGAGAAACCCCACCGCGTCGGCGACCTCGGGCACTGTCAGGTAGTTCGTCGCCGCTAGCGCCTCGACCGCGAAGGCGGTGTCGAAGACGCTCGGCTCATGTCCTGGTCGAGCACCGAAGCCACCACTTTCGTGCTGGTGGAAGAGGAGTTGGGCGACCACAGCGTGGTCCGGGATGCCCAGGCCCAGCTGGGCGTTGACCATGAGCTTGCGCGCAAGGAGTTCCGTATCGGTCTCGGAGCGCGCGTTGAGGTAGCCGAGAGCTGACTCGAAGCCCGGAGCGAAGGTGTGCTCGAGGACCGTCCAGGCTCGTAGCACCTCGGCGGTGGACTGCACCGACGTGGCGATCGAGGTCGGCGTATTGCCGTAGCTCCCATCGAAGCCTTGCTGGGTCGCGATCCAGTCGAGTCCTGGGTTGGCATAGACGGAGAAAGAGCAGAACAACGCAACCCACCCCACCAACAGCTCCGTCCTCCGCAGAGCGCCTCTTACGATACTTCCCAGTGTCGACATTGCCCCCCAGCCCTTCTCGAAGCGTGACTCGTTCCCCTCGGGCCTCGGCGGGCACGAGGAGAAACTCCGCACCAGATACGCCAGAGGCGCTCCGGGATGCAGTGAAGCACTTCACACCCCCGGAGGATGAGCCCAGTCGATATCGAGCCTCGCCCTCGGTGCGTCGCCCCGATGACCGGCAAGCAGCGTCTGGAACTTCAACTCGCAGGGGATCACTGACCGTCCATGGGGCCTGGGCACTAACGAGGGCTGCGTTGGCGATTCCAGGCGCTATCCTCCGGATCCACCATGTATCGCGTCCACTCCCTCGCCGTCTGCGGCCTGATGCTGCTCGCCGCCTGTGCCCACACGCCGCCTCCTCGCGAGGGCCCCGTCGTTCCCACCGCCTCCGGCCCTGTCCGAGGCCTCGCCCTCTCCGAGGGCGGCGCGGCCTTCCTCGGCATCCCCTACGCCGCGCCGCCGACGGGTCCCCTCCGCTGGCGTCCTCCCCAGTCCCCCGCCCCCTGGGACACGCCTCGTGACACCACCCACTTGGGTCCTGCCTGCCCCCAGAAGAACCCTTTCGGCGCGGAACCGGTCACCTCCCAGGAAGATTGTCTCCACCTCAACGTGTGGACGCCCTCCGTCGAGGAGTCCGCGCGCCGACCCGTCATGGTCTTCATCCACGGCGGTGGCTTCCTCTTCGGCTCCAACGCCTCGAAGCTGTATGACGGCGCCCGTCTCGCACGCACCGGCGTCGTCGTCGTGGCGCTCAACTACCGCCTGGGCGCCCTCGGCTTCCTGGCCCACCCCGCCCTCGGCGCCGAGGACGCCGAGCACCCCGTCTCCGGCAACTATGGGTTGCTGGACCAGCAGCTCGCCTTGCGCTGGGTGCGCGACAACATCGCCCACTTCGGAGGCAATCCGGACAACGTCACCCTCTTCGGTGAATCCGCGGGCGCCATCTCCGTGTGCCTGCAGATGCTCTCCCCCGGGGCCAGCGGCCTCTTCCACCGCGCCATCGTCCAGAGCGGCACCTGCTACCTGGTGACGCTTCCCCTGAAGGATCCAGGCACGCCCAAGGAGGACAGCGCCGAGGAGCGCGGCGAGCGCTTCGCCCGTGAGTTGGGATGCACCCAAGGCGACGTGCTGGCCTGCATGCGCTCGAAATCTCCCGAGACACTGCTCGAGACCGGTGGCGCCGCGCTCGACTTGATGCGGCCCCACGTCGGTTTCATGCCCGTGGTGGATGGGCGGGTGGTGCCCGATGCGCCAGAGCGGATGCTGTCCGAGGGGAGACAGGCCCAGGTGCCGCTGCTCCTCGGCACCAACGCGGACGAGGGCACCCTCTTCACCACACGCGCGAAGCTGAATTCGGCGCAGGCGTATGAAGCAGCGGTGCGTGTGCGCGCGCCAGCCCAGGCGGATACCCTGCTCCGGCTGTACCCCGTGACGGAGTTCTCCTCACCGCGCGCCGCCTACAATCACTTGCTGCGCGACGCCCTCTTCACCTGCCCGAACAGGCGTCTGGCGCGCACCTTCTCCGCACAGGGACTCCCCGTCTACGCCTATCACTTCACCTACGCGCCGCCTCGCCTCTTCTCGTGGCTGGGTGGGCTCGGAGCCTTCCACGCGGCGGAGCTCCCCTTCGTCTTCGGCGCCACCTCGGGGGCCCTGCGCCTGGAGTCCGGGCGCGAGCGCGTCCTCTCCAATCGCCTCATCGGTTACTGGACGCGCTTCGCCACTCACGGAGACCCGAATGGCGGTGGCTCCATCCCCTGGCCCGCCTATAGCACCGAGACCGAACCGCACCTGGTGCTGGACGAGAACCCCTCCACGGGAGAGCGGCTGGACCAGGGGCACTGTGACGCGCTCGACGTACTGCTCTCGTCCCCCTGAGCAGATGGAGCAGCTTCGACGCATGACAGGCTGCCAATCCGGCGACCCACTGTAGACACAACACGAAGGGCGTTGAGGATGAGCTGCACATCCTGGACGCGGCTCAAAAAGAAAGGGCCTCGAACTGAAGTTCAAGGCCCTGAACTCTCTTGAGTTGCTGTGCCCAGGGACGGAATCGAACCGCCGACACGGGGATTTTCAATCCCCTGCTCTACCAACTGAGCTACCTGGGCGCTCTGGCGTCACCGCGAAAGCAACGGCGGTTTACGGGGACTCGGCCCGCTCGTCAAGCCGGTTCTTCAACACTCCCTCCCCTTCCCCCTCTTCCTCCTCCGCTCGCCCCCTCGCTCCCCGCTGCGCTCTCTCGCTCTCCCCTCCTGGGGACTCCATCTCGGGGACTCCGATCGCTCCGCGGACCGTAATCCCTCACCCCAGCCCTCTCCCAGAGGGAGAGGGGGCCTGCACCGTGTCTCCCAGGTGACCCTCCCTCTCCTCCCTCCGTCCTCCCGTCGACTCCTGCCCTCCTCTCCAGGACGACATCCTCCCAGCGACGCATTACGTCCTCTTCGTGTCGGGGACTCGGGGGCCGGCTCACGGTGACCGACACCCTCACCCCGTCCCTCTCCCAGTGGGAGAGGGGTTCTTCCTCTCGGTGAGGCTGGGATGCGCCGGTTCCCATTCGTGGCTGCAGCTCTGCTGGCGCTCCTCCTGCTCGCCCCTCCCTCTCTCTCCTCCGAAGCCACCCCTCCCCCCGTCGTCTCCCTCTGCGTCCTCAATGGGATGATCGACGCCGGCTCCAGCTCCTTCCTCGTCGACTGCGTCCAACGCTCCCAGGAGGCCGGCTACGACGCCCTCCTCGTCCAACTCGACACCCCCGGCGGTGAGCTCGAATCCACCCGCAACATCGTCCGCGCCTTCCTCGGCTCCCGCATCCCCGTGCTCGTCTGGGTCGGCCCACCTGGCGCCCGCGCCGGCAGCGCCGGCGTCTTCGTCACCCTCGCCTCCCACCTCGCCGCCATGGCCCCAGGTACCAACATCGGCGCCGCTCACCCCGTCGTCGGACTCACCGGTGAGGACCCTGAAAAGGTCGGCGGAGAAGAGCTCGCCCGCAAGATCCTCAACGACGCCGCCGCCTTCGCCGAGTCCATCGCCCGCCAGCGCGGCCGCAATGTCGAGTGGGCCGTCCAGTCCGTCCGCGAGAGCGTCAGCGTCCCCGCCGAAGAGGCCCTCTCCCTCAAAGTCATCGACTTCCTCGCCCCCTCCCTCGAGTCCTTCCTCCAGCAGGCCAACGGTCGTCAGCTCTCCCTCGACGGCCGCACCGTCACCCTCCGCACCTCCAACGCCCGGCTCGTCGAACTCAAGCCCTCCCTCTCCCAACGCTTCCTCCACTCCCTCGCCCAGCCCTCCGTCGTCTACGTCCTCTTCCTCCTCGCCGCCCTCGGCATCACCGTGGAGCTCGCCCATCCCGGCCTCGTCGTCCCCGGCCTCCTCGGCGTCGTGTGCCTCGTCCTCGCCCTGCTCGCCTCCGCCGCCCTCCCCGTCCGCACCGGCGCCATCATCATCCTCCTCCTCGGCGTGGGCCTCCTCATCGCTGAAATCTTCGTCTCCAGCGGCCTGCTCGGCGTCGCCGGCGTCGTGCTCCTCATCCTCGGCGGCATCTTCCTCGTGGACCGCTTCGACCCCGACTGGCTCGTGGACCGCCCCATCCAGCTCCCCCTCCGCCTCGTCATCCCCACCGCCCTCTTCTTCGCCTCCTTCGCCGGGTGGCTCGCCTGGCGCACCGCCCGCTCCCGCCGCCTCCCTCAACAGGCCGGCGACCTCGGCCTCGTCGGCGAGAAGGGCCACGCCCTCGGCCCCGTCTCCCCCTCCGGTGGAGAGGTGTTCGTCCACGGCGAGCGCTGGGCCGCCGTCTCCTCCTCTCCCATCCCCCCAGACGCCCGCATCGTCGTGCGCAGCGTGGATGGACTCACCCTCCTCGTCGATGAGGTGTCGTCATGACCGACCTGTTCGGGGCCCTCGGGCTCCTCATCCCCCTGGGCATCCTCCTCCTCCTCTTCATCTCCGGCGTGCGCATCGTCAATGAGTACGAGAACGGCGTCATCTTCCGGCTCGGCCGCTACGTGGGCCTCAAGCGCGCCGGCTTCCGGTGGATCATCCCCGTCGTCGAGCGCATGGTCATCATCGACATGCGCACCGTGGCGCGCGACGTCCCCCCTCAGGACGTCATCACCAAGGACAACGTCAGCGTGAAGGTCAACGCCGTCGTCTACTTCCGCGTCATCCACGCCGACAAGGCCGTCCTCCAGGTCGAGGACTTCCTCTACGCCACCAGCCAGCTCGCACAGACAACCCTCCGCGCCATCCTCGGACAGGTGGAGTTGGATCAGCTCCTCGCCGAGCGCGACCGCGTCAACCAGGCCATCCAGAAGGTGCTCGACGCCCACACCGACCCGTGGGGCATCAAGGTCTCCAACGTGGAGGTGAAGCACATCGACCTGCCCGCCGAGATGCAGCGCGCCATCGCTCGCCAGGCCGAGGCCGAACGCGAGCGCCGGGCCAAGGTCATCGCCGCCGAAGGTGAACACCAGGCCGCCGAGAAGCTCGCTCTCGCCGCCGAGGTCCTCAACCGCAATCCGCTCACCCTCCAGCTCCGCTACCTGCAGACCCTCGTGGAGATCACCAGCGCCGGCAACCAGACCGTCATCCCCATCCCCCTCGAGCTGATGCGCTCCATCGGCATCGGACCGAAATGAGCCCCCTCAGCGCTTCCGCTCGCCCGTGGGCGCCGGCAGCTCGCCCTCCATGAACATCTCCCGCTTCTCCATCCCGATGGCGTCCCGCCCCAGCCGCAGCGACGCCAGCGCGAACACCGCCAGGCCCGCCAACATCAACACCGCCACCGTGAACGCCGCCACCGGCAGCCCGTCCGGGAGATCAACCCGCCGCTCCATCAAGTAGAGCAGCGACGTCGTCACGAACGCGAGCAGCGCCCCATACGCCAGCGCCAGCGCCCTCGCCAACAGCCGGTGCCGCCGGTCCAACAACGACACCTCCGCCTTCAGCAGCTCCCTCCGCGGGTGCCCCTCCGGCAGCTCCCTCCACTCACCCAGCAGCTCCCTCATCCGCGACGTCAGCCGCGCCATCTGCCCGTCCAGCCCCGCCGCGAGAATCCCGCAACCCGACACCAACACCGCCGGTGTCACCGCCGCGCCGATGAAGCTGATGGTGGAGAAGTCCGCGCCCGTCAGGCCATTGTCCATAGGTCCCCCTCTGTCCCACCCCCTCCCCTCTTCACGCAAGCCCGCTCGCCTGCCTCTCCTCTATTCGACAGTGGCTTCTCGACAGTGACGAATCGACAGTGACTTCTTGACACCAACACTGTCGAGTCCTACTGTC
>QKJM01000219.1 GCA_003249315.1 Archangium sp. | reverse complement strand
CTACGCCCTGCGCGTGGAGGGGCTGAACACGTACCCGGACCTCAGCTTCACCAGCATGACGCCGGCGGAGCCGGGCTTCGCGTTCCGCAACCACCACAACGTGGTGCCGGGGAAGGTCTACGAGCCCGAGGACAAGGTCTACATCGCGTGCCTGCAGTCGGATGGCCTGGGGCTGGGCGCGTGGGACAAGCCGGGCCGCGGGTCCATGCCCTATGCGTGGGAGGCCCAGATCAACATGACGTGGATGGCTCCCGCCATGCTCGAGTACTACTACGGCACCGCCACGGACAACGACCTGTTCATCGGCGCGCTCACGGGCCCGGGCTACATGTATCCCAAGGCCATCCCGCCGAAGCGGCTCACCGAGGTCGTCGGCCTGGCGGACTCGCTGATGAAGAAGCTGGACATCAACATCTTCGAGACCATGGACTACTCGGAGGGCGCCACCGTCCGGGGGAACACGGAGCTGCCCAGGTACGTCGTGGACGCGTACTACGAGGGCATGCCGGACGCGATCGGCTTCGCCAACGGATACGCGCCCGCGTACACCTTCACCTCCCGGGACGGACGACCCTTCGTCTCCTTCGACTACTACCTGTCACCGGACAGGCCGGAGGACGCGGCGGCGGCCGACATCCAGGAGCTGGCCAGGCTCAACGCCAGGCGTCCGTACTTCCTCCTCATCCACGTCCGTGAGTGGAGCACGATCGAGCGGGTGAAGTCCATCCTCGACCGGCTGGGGCCGGACTTCGAGGTGGTCCCCATGGACCTGTTCATGAAGCTCGCAGGGCAGGAGCCGACCTTCGAGGAGCGGTACTACCCGTCGAACCCGGGGGAGGCCGGGAACGCGCCGAGGCCGGAGAGGCCGGGACGGATCCCATGACCTCCTTCAGAGTCGGGATCGACAGCTACTGCCTGAACCCGCTGCGTCTGGACCCCTTCGCCGTCCTGGAATGGGTGCAGGCGGCGGGAGGCGAGGGGGTGCAGTTCTCCGAGGTGCACCCGGCGCCGGGGTGTCCGCTGGACGAAGGCATGCTTCGCGAGCTGGCCGCGGACGCTCGGGCGCGGGAGATGTACCTGGAGTGGGGTGGGGGCCAGCACGTCCCCTTCGACACCGCGACCTGGACACCGAAGGACATCGCGGACCTCAACCGGCGGGCCGCGGAGGAAGCCTGCGTCCTGGGGGCCCGCGTCGTCCGCTCCTGCTCGGGAGGCTTCTTCCGCTGGCACGACGACGCGCCCTCCACCGAGGAGCTCCTGGACGCCATGGGCCGGGCGCTCGAGCCCCAGCGGGCCGTGTTCGAGGACCTGGGGGTCACGTTGGCCCTGGAGCTGCACTTCGAGTTCACGACCTTCGAGCTGGCGCGGCTCTTCGCGAGGGTGGGCGCGGAGCCCGGAGGGTGGCTGGGCATCTGCCTGGACACGTTCAACGTGCTTCCCCTCCTCGAGGACCCCGTCCTGGCCACGGAGCGGGTGCTGCCCTGGGTGGTGGCCACGCACGTCAAGGACGGGGTCGTGAGCCTGGACACCGACGGCCTCCTCACCTTCCCCACCGCCGTCGGCAAAGGGGGCATCGACCTCCCGGCGATCCTGGGGCGTCTCGCCACCCTCCCCCACCCCGTCCACCTCTCGGTGGAGGACCACGGAGGGAGCTTCCGGACTCCTTTCTTCGCTCACGACTTCCGCGCGCGCTTCCCCGACCTGGACGCCGAGGACCTCACGCGGCTCGTGGCCGCGGTCCAACGGGACGGGCCGCGCATGGCCGAGGGCGAGCTGCACGTCACCGACCGTGCAGACTGGCCGGCGCTCTGCCAGGAGCGTACCCGCAGGGATCTGACGGCCCTCCGCGGCCTGGTGGCCTCCCTGGACGAGCACGCGTCGTGAGGGAGCGCCTCACCGGGGGCGACGCATGACCGTCTTCGGGCTCCACCCCGTCGACGTCGCCATCCTGGGCGTCTACGTCGTCGCCATCGTCTGGATCGGCCGCTGGGTGGGTCGCAAGGTCAAGGACCAGGCGGACTTCTACATCGCCGGCCGGAGGTTGGGGAAGCTCTTCCAGTTCTTCCTCAACTTCGGCACCTCCACCGACGCCAATCAGGCCGTCGGCGTCTCCCGGGAGATCTACCGCCAGGGCTTCGGGGGGATGTGGATCCAGTATCTCGTCCTCTTCCTGACCCCCTTCTACTGGTTCACGACCGCCCTCTTCCGGCGCTCCCGCCTCATCACCACCGGCGACCTCCTGGACGAGCGCTTCGACAGCAGGTTCCTGGCCGGGGCCTTCGCGGCCTTCAACCTGATCATGGTGTGCCTGGGTGGCGGCTCCGCCTACCTGGTGGCGGGCAAGACCATGATGGCCCTCACCCCCAAGCCGGAGAGCGCGTACACCCAGGTGGAGGCCCGCTCCGTCGCCCAGTTCCGGGAGCTCCGACAGCTCGAGTCCCGTCTGGAGGAGGGGCTGGCCCCCGACGAGCTGGCCCGCTACGAGGTCCTCCACGAGCGGGAGAAGCGGGGCGAGCTGCGCGGGATGATCTCGTACACGGATCCCATGGTGTTCTACCTGGGATACGCGGTGATCGTCGCCCTCTACACGATGATGGGAGGGTTCGCGGCCGCCGCCATGTCCGACGCCCTCCAGGGGGTGCTCATCATCGTGTTCTCAGTGATGCTCATCCCCCTGGGGCTGGCGAAGCTGGGAGGCTTCGCCGGGCTCCACGCCAAGGTGCCGGACTACATGTTCTCCCTCTTCGGTTCGGCAGCCACCAGCGAGTACGCATGGTACACGATCCTGGGAATGGTGTTGGCGAACCTGGTGGCCATCATCGCATCGCCTCCCATGATGGCCGCCGCCGGCTCCGCCACGGACGAGATGACCGCGCGCGTGGGGATGCTGGGAGGGATGTTCTTCAAGCGCTTCATCATGCTCTTCTGGGCCCTGGCCGGGCTCATGGCCATCGGCCTGTACGGGGGCACGCTGTACGACCCCGATCTCATCTGGGGGGTGATGACCCGCAGCCTCCTCTTCCCCGGCGCCATCGGCCTCATGCTCGCGGGGGTCCTGGCGGCCAACATGTCCTCCCTGGACGCCCTCTCGGTGAGCACCTCCGCCCTCTTCGTCCGCAACCTCTACCAGCCCCTGGTGAAGGGTCGGTCGGAGAAGCACTACATCGACGTGGGCCGGGTGGTCATCGGCGTCATCCTGGTGAGCGGCATCGTGGCGGCGGTGTGGGCGCAGAACCTCCTGACCCTCTTCCAGTACTTCATCTCCCTGCCGGCGGTCTTCGGCGCCGCCATCTGGCTGGCGTTCGTCTGGAGACGTCTCACCAGGACCGCCGTCATCGTCCAGGTCGTCCTCGCGTTCACGGTGTACGCCGTCATCCCCAACGTCTTCCCCGCCATCCCCGCCATCCGTAGCCATCCGGCCTTCCTGATACAGACGACACCCCGGGACGTCACGGTGGTGACGGGGGCGCTGGAGGAAGACGTCGCGGCGGGGAGGGCCTCCGCGGTGGGCGAGACCATCCGCAAGACCAGGCACATCCCCGCCCAGGGGATCTTCTTCGAGAACGTGGTCCGGACCCACCCCGACGATCCGGGCTCGGCCCTGGAGGGACAGGGGAGGTTCGAGGCGGAGGTCTGGATCCTGAGCTGGTTCGGCATGGACCTCACCCGCTGGTCCAAGGCCGGGCTCGTGGCGGCGCGTTTCTTCTTCGACGCCCTCTTCCCCTTCCTCCTTCTCTTCGCCATCAGCCCCTTCACCCGACCCGTGGACTCCCGGCGGCTCGACCGCTTCTTCGGCAAGCTCCACACCCCCGTGCAGCCGACGCCGGAGGAGGACGCCGCCGCGGTGGAGCGCTCGGCGGCCCACCCGGAGCTCTTCGAGGACGAGAAGCTCTGGCGCGGGTCCCGGTGGGAGATCCCGAAGCCCGGATGGGTCGACGTGGCGGGCTTCGGTGGCAGCTGGCTCTTCGTCCTGTTGATCCTGGCCCTGCTGTGGATGATGGCAGGGTTGGGCGCGTAGCTCCTCGATACCCAGGGAACGGTGCCATGCCTTCCTCCTTCTCACGCAACGCACGCGCCGCCCTCGCCGTTCTCGTGGCGGCGTGCGCCGCGTCGTCTCTTCCACAGGCCGTGCGGGGCCAGGAGCGTGCCCGTTTCCTCGAGCTGGCCGAACAGGCGTACCAGAACGGGCTCACCACCACGCCGGCCAGCGTCGAGCGGTGGCAGAGCACCCTGGAGCCCGACTCGCTGTTCGGATACACGCCTCCGGGGGCGCCGCCGTACATGGCGCGTCTGGCGGGTATGCTGTACAAGGAGACCGGCGACGAAGCCTACGCCCGCGAGGCCGTCAAGTGGCTGGTGGCCGAGCCCGGGTACCTGGAGCGCTTCCCCGAGTCGATGCGCCACTTCCGGCCGGACTACGTGGACGGTGTGCCGCCCCTCACCAACTTCTTCGAGTTCCCGTACTACATAGGCGGGTACCTGCTGGTGAAGGACAGCCCTTCGCTGACCGCGGCGGAGCGCCGCACCATCGAGAGCAGCATCGCCGCGTCGGCGAACTACGTCTTCAAGTTCCCCGAGTGGGGCCCCATGAACCGGGCCCTGCTTCGGGCCTACGCGTTGGAGCTGGCGGCCCAGGCCGTGCCGGGGAGCCCCGATGCGCCCAGGTGGGAGAAGCTGTCGCGGGTCCTGGCCTCGGACAGCTGGGAGCACTGGGACGAGGAAGACGCCCAGATCTACCACCCGGTCTGGCTCATCACCCTGCTGCGCTACGCCGACGCCGTGGGGGACGCATCCCTCTTCCAGCACCCCACGGTCCACTACTACTTCGACTACTTCACCCACCTGCTGGACCCCACGGGCAACGTGCCGGACTTCGGCGACGCCCGTTTCCAGGCCAACTGGTCGTGGTACGCCGCGATCCTCGAGCGGGGCGCCAAGGAGTACCACCGGGCCGACTACCGCTGGGCGGCCCGGCGGATCCTCGAAGCCAACGCGCCCACGAACGGCCGCGTCAGCACCGGCGACGGCATGAACCTGCTGGACGCCTACCTCTGGTCCGAAGACGGTCCCGAGACCGCGCCGCCGGCGAGGAGCGAGGAGGTCATGGAGGACCTGGTGGGCAAGAAGATCGTCTTCCGTGACGGCTGGGACGCCGACGCCAGCTACCTCTTCCTCAACTACCGGGACGAAGGAGCCTACGCCCGCATGCCCCGGGACTATCTCCGCCACACCATCCCCGTGGAGGAGGAGAAGATGCACCACGGGCACTCCGACGAGAACGCCATCAACCTGCTCATGAGCGGGGGCTCCGTCCTCCTGAACGACGCGGGCTACCGCCCGATGATGCCCTCGGGCCCCGACGGGGAGAACCGCGCCGACTACTTCCACAACCGCCTGGTGTGGCGCACGGGCAAGGTGGGTCGGGACCAGCCCATCTGGGACTTCATCCGCAACTCCGGCGGCCACGAGCCCGTGGAGACGGAGAAGATCGACTTCCTCCGGGGGGACGGCTTCGACATGTCCCGCACGCGGGTCACGGACCGGCACCTCGGCGTCCAGGCCGACCGCGTCATCACGTGGCTGAAGCAGGAGAACGTCTGGGTCGTCTTCGACATCGTGAAGTTCCTGGAGGCGGGCTACTACACCCTGGCGGACCTGTGGCACGCCACCACGGTCCTGGATCACGGCGACGACTACTTCGTCACCGCGATCGACACGGTGGCCGGGCGCCCCCAGACCCTCGGCACGGCGCTCCGCATCGACAT
The DNA here is from genome assembly GCA_003249315.1 of Archangium sp. GTDB lineage: Bacteria > Myxococcota > Myxococcia > Myxococcales > Myxococcaceae > QKJM01. The sequence continues at coordinate 514 of QKJM01000219.1, read as the reverse complement.
GCCGCAAACCGGGCCCCGCAGGGAGGGCACCTTCCCCCTCATGAGGAACGGCGAGACGAACACCGCGGTCTACGAGGCGCTGGGAAGCCACTACCTCGCCGGCCAGGTGGAGACCTTCGTCACGGTCCTGACGCCGGTGCCCCGGGCCGAACCCGGCCGGTCCCCCTTGAAGGGCGTCCGGCTGGTGGAGACACCCCAGGAGCGGCGCGGCGTGGGGGTCGTGCTGACGGTGGATGGTGGCGAGGTCCTGGTGGGGTCCAAGACGGACCTGGACTACGGGATCCTCACCGCCAATCACCGCCCCCGCTACACCTTCGAGTCGGGACGCGTGGACTACGGCCCCTTCGCCACCGACGCCGACTTCCTCCTGGTCCGGACCACCGGGGACACCATGAGCTGGGCCGCCACCAACGTGGTGGGTGTCCGCCACGGCGATCAGGAGATCTTCGCGGCACCCTGGAGCACCTTCACCCTGGAACCCGACGACTGGAGCACGGGAAAGGGCGCGCCTAAG
>QKJM01001022.1 GCA_003249315.1 Archangium sp. | reverse complement strand
TGGAAGGTCGCACCACCGGTCTTCGCCAGCACCTTGGTGATGGCCGCCGTCAGAGACGTCTTGCCGTGGTCCACGTGCCCGATCGTTCCGATGTTCACGTGCGGCTTGCTACGCTCGAACTTCTCCTTAGCCATAACGCTCCTCAAAAAATGGAGCCCTGAACCAGGATTGAACTGGTGACCTCATCCTTACCAAGGATGCGCTCTGCCAACTGAGCTATCAGGGCTTGTATCTCTGAACTACGACAACTGGAGCGGGAAATGGGACTCGAACCCACGACATTCAGCTTGGAAGGCTGACGCTCTACCAACTGAGCTATTCCCGCAACTTGACGATGGAGGGGGTTGGATTCGAACCAACGAAGGCGTAGAGCCGGCAGATTTACAGTCTGCTCCCTTTGGCCACTTGGGTACCCCTCCGCGACTGCTTCTTCAACTACCCCACAACCGCGGCTTCTTCCTACTTCTTTTTTCGTCCCGGGCCCTCATCCGCGGCCCCGACTCTTGGCCGGCGGCGGGACTCGAACCCGCGACCTACTGATTACAAATCAGTTGCTCTACCAACTGAGCTACACCGGCGTCTACTCCGGCTTGCATCCCTTCCCGCCCTCTCCCGCCGCCGAGTCCGTCGACCGCCCGTCCCCGTCGGTAGGCGCGGGCTTTTAGAGGTCCCCGCCGCCCAAGTCAAGCAGTTTGATCCAGGTAGTTTCGACTTCAAGAACCCGGCCGAAGGCTCCGCTGCCGGGCAGCCTCGTACAGCAGGATCGCCCCGGAGACGGACGCATTCATGGAACCCACCTGACCGAGCATTGGAATCCGGAGACGGAAGTCACAGTGCTTGAGGACCCCCTCCCTCACGCCCGCTCCCTCGGCTCCCACCACCAGGGCCAGCGGCCCGTCCAGCCGAGCGCTCCACAAGGGCTGGTCCGAGTGGGGGTCCGCCGCGGCGATCCACACCCCGGCCTCCTTGAGTTCCTCCAGAGCCCGGGAGAGGTTCACCACCCGGGCGATGGGACAGTACTCCACCGCCCCGGCGGACGCCTTCGCCACCACCCCCGTCACCGGAACCGCCCGATCCTTGGCGATGATGACGCCCTGGGCCCCCAACGCGTGCGCCGAGCGGATGATGGCCCCGAAGTTGTGCGGATCCTGCACCCCGTCCAGCACCACCAGCAGAGGGGGACGCCCGCTGGCCTCCACAGCCTCGAGCAGCTCCGGCAGGTCCACGTAGTCGAACCCCCGCAGCTCGGCCACCACCCCCTGATGCACCCCGCCCTCGGCCAGCGAGGCCAACCGCTCCCGAGGAACCCGCTCCACCCGGATACCCGCCTCGCGCGCCCGGCTGAGGATTTCAGCCGCTGCCCGGGAGCTGAGCTGCCCCTCGGTGATGTAGAGGCGCTCCATCCTCTCCGCGTGCGCCCGGAGGGACTCGAGAACCGGATTCACCCCGTACACGTAGCGCGCGCCGCGCTCCCGGTCGCCTCGCTCCCCACGCTCACTGCCCCTGGGCGGTCGCTGTCGAGTCACGGACTAGAGGACCTCGACGGGGATGGAGAAGGTCTTCTGCTGCCGGGCGCAGAGATCGTCCGAGCAGATGAAGAAGGTCAGCTTCGCCTCCAACATCCCCTTGCCCGCGGCGGCGGCCTGGAAGGGCACCTCGAAGCGAGGATCCACGAACTCCTGACCGGCCTGCTTCTTCGCCACGGAGTCGGCCAGGACCAGCTTCTCCTTGGCGGGGGTGAGCTGGGTGCCGGAGAGCACGAGCTTCAGCGGGGCCTCGTCGGAGACGTGGGCACCCTCCTTGCTCTTGATGGCCAGCACGAACACGCCCTTCTCCCCCACCTTCACCTGGGTGGAGGTGCCCTCGGTGCTCACATCGTAGAGGGTAGTGGGATCCACCGGCTCGGCACGGCCCTGGGTGCAGGCCATGACCACCACGGCGGCGGCGAGGGAGCTGAGGCGTCGGAAGTGCAGCATGGTGTCATCCTCCAGGGAAACGGGGCCACCTATAACCGACCCTCCGACGCACGGGGACCTCTTTCTCTTCACCCCCTGCCCACGGAGAGCCTGGGAAGGCGCTTGCGGCGGGGCTTCTCGGCAGGAGGGAGCAGCGGAGCCACCGGCTCTGGCTCCGGCAATCCCACCCGGGGGCCATCGGCCGCCAGCACCTCGGCGCGCTCGATGATGAGGCTGGCCAGGTCCAACCCCGTGGCCGCCTCCATCTCCGGGAGGGCCGGGGAGCTGTTCACCTCGAAGACCTTGGGCCGCCCCTGCACGTCGAGCAGATCCACCGCGGCCACCTCCAGCCCCACCAGAGAGGCCGTCTTCTCCGCCGCCTGCCGCTGAGACAGGGTGAGCTGGATGCCCTCCAGCCGGGCTCCCCGGTTGAGCGTGTAGGATAGCCGGCCCACCCTCGGCCGCCTCCTCACCGCGGCTACCGCCCGGCCTCCGACCACCAGAACCCGCACGTCCACCCCGGTGTTCTTCACGTACTGCTGGACGATCAGGTTGTGCCCCAACCCGAGGATGGCCTCCAGAGCCGCCTCCAGGGACTGGAGGCTCTCGCACACCATCACCCCGTGCTTCTCCTGACCCTGAAGCAGCTTCACCAGCACCGGCACCCCACCCACCAGGCCCACCATGGCCTTGAGCTCCGCCGCCTCGCGCGCCATCACCGTGGCGGGGATGTCGATGCCATGCGCCGACAGGAGCTGCAGCGAGCGCATCTTGTTGCGCGACTCGGCGATGGCCCGCGCCGTGTTCACCAGGGGAACTCCACCCATGGCGAATTGGTTCACCACCGCCAGCCCGTAGTTGTTGATGGACTGGGCGATGCGGGGAATCACCACGTCGGTGGGGGACAGCTTGCGGCGCCGGTAGTAGAGGTTGGCGCGCTGCCCGTCCAGGTGCATCTCCACCCGGACGGGGTTGAGGACACGGACCTGGTGCCCTCGGGAACGCCCGGCCTCGACCAGACGCCTGGTGGATGGAATGGAGGCGGAGCGAGAGAGGATGGTGAGCTTCATGGGAAGAGGAGCGGGCACCTCAGACATAGCCCCGCCCCTCCACCACGTAAAGCCACCTCCGAGGGCCAACTACCGCGTCTGGATGGCACGCACCTCGATATCCACCGGATTGGCCGGGGTGGAGTTCTGGATGCTCGTACACGTGGCACCCGCGAACTGGATGCCATCGTCCGTCAGGCTCCAGGAGTCGGGGCCGGCATCGAGACGCTCCCCGTTGACGAAGACCACCACCAGATCCTGGCTGCTCGGGATCTGGAGCGGATCGAAGCGCAGCAGGCAGGGATCGCCCACCCCGACCTTCTCGCTGATCTGCCGGAGGGCCGTCACCAGCTCGTCCTTGTTCGTCGCCTTGTAGAAGCGGCGCGTGCAGAGCTTCGCCGCCGTGTCGCAGGTATCGCCCGTGCCACAGTCCGCGTCCTCCGAGCAGGTACGTGCGAAGCCGCCCGCCTCGGCCATGGCGTTGAGGGTCATGGCGCCTCGGGCCCCATTGGAGTTGGGATCGGAGCCGATATCGAAGTCCGCGCCGAAACCGATGACGATGGTCTTGATCTCCTTGGTGCGCAGAGCATTGACCGCGTTCACCGAGACCACATCGTCCAGGCAGCCGATCTCCTCGGCGCCCGTGCAGTTTGAACCGACCGTGCAAAAGCACCCCGAGTTCGGATAGGGCGTCGGATGGCTCCCGTTGCAGTTGGGAAGACCATCCGTCAGCAGCAGGACGAAGTCGGCGCGATCCGTCGACTGCATGCTGGCCAACGTGCCGACGTACTGAAGACTCGAGCTGGTGGGCGTACCACCCGTGGGCGTGACGTCCCCCTCGCTCGACGAGGAGTTCTTGATGGAGAGCAGGTAGTCCCTCACCGACTGGGCATTGACCTGGAGCGTGTCATCGTCTTCCAGCTCCGCCGGAGGCAGGTCGATGCTGACGTGGTCCGAGGCCACGCAATAGTCCCCCCCATTGTCCGAACTCGGCGGCTCCGGATAGGTGATCAGCCCGATCCGGGCGAGAGAACCACTGCTGGCGAGGAAGTCCTGCATCGCCTCCTGCAGCGAACTCCAGCGCGTGGGGCAGACCGCGGTGTTGCACGGCACGTTGGAGGTGATGCCGCAGATAGACGTGCCGCTCTTGCAGTCCGGATCCGTCTGATCCACCGGGTACGTCATCGAGCCAGAGGTGTCCACCAGCAACATCAGGTTCGGCTTGCGCTCACGTGCCTCGATGCGCCGCGTCTCCGTGGTCTGCGAGAGGGCCAGCGGCTCCACCGGCTCGAAGTCGTATGTCTGGCAACCCGCAGCGAGTACGCCGCCGAGGAAGCCCACGGAAAGGGCACTCAGGAGGGTCAGCTTGGCGCGCATAGATGAAATGCTCCTCGAATCACGCGCGGGTCCGTCCCGCGCTCAGGGTCCGGCCCCGAAAGCGCTCCGAGGATACTGCTTCCCGTACGTCCCAGGCCAGCCTTCCAACTCTCGCCCCCCTAGAGGGCGAGTGTCCGTGCACCATCCGTCAATCGCCACAGGGATGCCAGCCCCATCACCTCGTCCAACGTCCCCTTCAGCTCGTCCGGTGCATATCCACAGATTCTTACCGTGGTATCGCACGCAACCAGCTTCGCGCCCAGCGCGCGTGCCTCCTCGAGCATGCGCGCCGGCATGGGCACTCCCAGCCCCTCCGCCCGGGCACTCTCCGAGATTTCCTTCTCGCTGTGCGGCAGGCCGAAGCTGCCGCGCACCAGGGCGCGTAGGGCATCGAAGGCGAAGACGAAGTACACCTCGTCCCCCATGGCCGCGGCGGTGATACCCATGGAGGCCGCCTGGAACGCAGGCTCGTAGGTGGCGTGCTGAAGGAAGAAGAAGACGCGTCCGGCCATGACCGCACGACAATAGACGAAAGCGCCCCTGGACGAAGCAATTCCTCGGCAAACGTGGAACACCCGCCCCGAGCCTTGAGCCCATGACGAGCGGGGATTAGATGGACTCCATGCGCCCCTCCGTCCTCCTCTTCGACATCGATGGCACCCTCGTCACCACCGGAGGAGCCGGCCGCCGAGCCCTGGAGCGGGCCTTCGAGCGTCTCCACGGCCGCCGTGACGCCTGCGACTCCTTCAGCCTGTCCGGAATGACCGACCGGGCCATCGTCCGCAAGGGGCTGGAGACGATCGGCGCCACCAGTTCCGTAGAGGACATCACCGCCGTCATCGACGCCTACCTCCTCCACCTCGCCGAGGAGGTCCAACGCGTCGACGACCACGCCTACCGCGTCCACCCCGGCATGAGAGAGGCCGTCGACGCCGCCCTCTCCCGCCAGGGCATCGCCGTGGGACTCGGCACCGGCAACGTGCGCGAGGGCGCTCGCATCAAGCTCGAGCGCGTCCACATCCATGACCGCTTCGCCTTCGGCGGCTTCGGCTGCGATCACGAGGACCGCGTCGAGCTCATCCGCCACGGCGCGACGTGCGGCGCAGCCCGGCTCGGCGTCCCCCTCTCCGAGTGCCGCGTGGTCGTCATCGGCGACACCCCCAAGGACATCGCCGCCGCCAGGGGAATCGGCGCCACCTCCATCGGCGTGGGCACCGGCAACTTCTCCCCCCAGGCCCTCCTCGCCGTTGGGGCCACCTACGCCTTCCCCGACTTCACTGCCCGCGAAGCACTCTCCGCCCTGCTCGACGGACGCTGACCCGGGCGCCTGCCCTCCAGGTATGGTATCTCCCGCCCCCCTGTCCCCTGGGAACGAGGAGAGACCACCCCATGTCGCTGTCCACCCTGGAAGCCTACGATCTCGTCCGTCACGCCGAGGCCTTCGACGGCCGCCTCGCCGCCGCCGACGAGCTGCTCGCGGGACGGCCGGGGCTGGAGCGCGAGAAGGAGTGGATGGCCACCGCCCTGCAGATCCTCCGCACCGAGCGCGAGCCCGCCGCCGCCCTGCTGGAGCGGGTGAGGGATCTGCCCGAGCTGGAGGAGGTCCGCGAGGAGTTCGCCTACACCCAGCAGAACGTCTGGGTCGACGCCCTGGAGAAGCTGCACGCCGGCATCACCTTCTGCGCTTCCAGCCGCGCCCCCGTCATCGAAGCCCTCTTCCCCCACCTCAAGTTCCCCCAGCTCCGCCGCGCCTCCCGGGAGGCCGTCCAGGAGTTCGTCACCAGCTACGAGCGCCGGCTGAAGTCCTCCTACGTCTCCCGCATCCTCGCCCGCGACGACTTCTCCTTCGTGCGCCCCGTGCTCGAGCAGGTGGCCACCGCCTGGTCCAACTGGCAGGCCAGCTTCGTC
>QKJM01001005.1 GCA_003249315.1 Archangium sp. | reverse complement strand
AGCGCTCACCCTCGCCGAGCTGGGGGAGGGCTCCTTCTTCGGGGAGATGGGGCTCATCTCGGACGCCCCCCGCGTGGCCAGCGTGGTGGCCATCCGAGACTGCGTGCTGCTGGAGGTGACGCGGGAGATGCTCGCGGACCTGAGTGCCCAGTACCCGGTGCTCGAGCAGGTGGTGCAGCAATTCTACAAGGAGCGGCTGCTGGACAACCTGCTGCACTCCAGCCCCCTCTTCCAGCCGCTGTCCTCCCAGCAGAAGCACGCCATCGCCGAGCACTTCCGCAGCCGCGCCGTGGAGCCGGGCACCGTGCTGCTGCAGCAGGGCCAGCGCAGCCACGCGCTCCACCTGCTGCTTCGCGGTCGCTGCGCCGTGGTACACGAGGATCCGGAGGGCGGCGAGCGCCCCTACCCGGACATGAGCGAGGGCGCCATCTTCGGTGAAATCTCCCTCCTGCTCGACTCGCGCGTCACCGCCACCGTGCGCGCCGTCACCCCCTGCCTGCTCCTGCTGTTGGATCAACAGTCCTTCGAGGAGCTGGTGCTCCCCCACCCCGAGGTGCGGCGCACCCTCACCCGGCTCAGCCGCGAGCGGTTGGACAGGACGGCCGCCCTGCTCGCCGAGGGCGCCGAGGTGCGGAACTCCTTCATCGTCTGAGCGGCCCGGCCGCTAGTCGTAGATGGGGTTCTCCCGCAGCCAGGCATCGAAGAGGGCGTCCGCGAAGTCCTTGCCCGGAATCAGCGCGCCCCGGCTGGCGTCTCCCGAGACGAGCAGCCCCTTGTCGGGCAGGTAGGTAATCAGCAGCGAGCCCCCCTTGCGCACGCCGCGCAGCGAGCCCACCAGCTCCTCCACGCCGCGCCGCATCTCCGGCGAGCGCATCGCCGGGCTGTGGCGCAGGAAGTCGCGGAAGGCGCCCGTGAGCTGCTCTCGCCCGATGTCCCGCCGGAAGTGCATTTGAAGCTGCTTGGGCCCGCCGAAGTCGATGGCCTCCCGGGCACTCCGGGGCGTCTCCTCCAGGTACAGCCCCCACACGTAGAGGTCGAAGAAGAGCATCTCCTTGAGCGCCATGTGCTCCAGCACCAGCTCCTGGCCCTGGAGCTGGATGGCCTCCGGAAGGCGGACCCCGGCCAGCACCCGGGACTGCGCCGTGCCAGCCACGAAGGCCACTCCCAGCACCAGCCACCGCACGCCTCGCCCATCCCTCATGGCGTCTCGTCCTCCATCGCTCTCGCTGTGGTGGAAGGTGGGCACGGCTCGACGTCGTGCCATGTCTCCCCTGTCTGGAGGGGCAGGGAGCACCTGCCTGCCCGCCAGGAAAAGAGTGGGCACCCGCGGAGCGCCTGCCCACCTTCAAGGGCATGAATCCGTTCGACGAAGAGGAGAGAGACCTGGGCTTCCGGCCAGAGCTCATCGAGGGAGTACGCACCGCGGCCATCCCCCTGACGGGGGAGTCCTCGGACTTCGATGCCCTCATCGAGCGCCTCTCGGACGCGCGCTTCGTGCTGCTCGGCGAAGCCACCCACGGGACACACGAGTTCTACCAGGCGCGCGCCACGCTCACCCGGCGGTTGCTCGCCGAGCAGGGCTTCACCGCGGTGGCGGTGGAGGCGGACTGGCCGGACGCGCTGCGGCTCGACCGGTACGTGCGGGGCGAGAGCGTGGACCGGGAGCCGAGGCACGCCTTCGACGAGTTCCAGCGCTTCCCCCGCTGGATGTGGCGCAACGCCGAGGTGCTGGAGCTGGTGGAGTGGATGCGGACCCACAACGAAGCCCAGGGGCCGGACGAGGTGAAGGCAGGCTTCTACGGGTTGGACCTCTACAGCCTGCACGCCTCCATGCGCGAGGTGGTGCGCTACCTGGAGCTGAGGGACCCGGAGGCGGCGAGACGGGCCCGCGAGCGCTACGCGTGCTTCGACCGCTTCGGGAGGGATCCGCAGGCCTACGGCCACGCCACCTCGTACGGCTTCGCCCTCCCCTGCGAGGACGAGGTGGTGCGGCAGTTGATGGAGCTGCGCGAGCGCCAGGTACACGACGGGCGGAAGGAGGAGGACGCGCGCTTCTACGCGGAGCAGAACGCGCGGCTGGCGCGCGACGCGGAGGCCTACTACCGGACGATGTACGCGGGGCGCAACGAGTCGTGGAACCTCCGCGACACGCACATGGCGGATACAGCGGATGCCCTGGCCGAGTACCTGAGCCAGCGCCACGGACGGCCGGCGCGCCTCATCCTCTGGGCGCACAACTCGCACCTCGGAGACGCGCGCTTCACGCAGATGGGAGACCAGGGCGAGCTGAACGTGGGCCAGCTCATGCGCGAGCGCCACGGCCGGGAGACATTCAACGTGGGCTTCACCACCTACGAGGGGACGGTGATCGCCGCGCGCGAGTGGGACTCGCCGGGGCTGAAGCGGCGGGTGCGACCGGCGCTACCGGGTAGCTACGAGGCGCTCTTCCACGAGGTGGGCCTGCCCGGCTTCCTCCTGCGGATGGAGGACCTGGGCGAGGCGGGCGCGGGCCTCCGCGAGCGACGGCTGGAGCGGGCCATCGGCGTCATCTACGCGCCAGCCACCGAGCGCTGGAGCCACTACTTCCACGCGGACCTGCCGGCGCAGTTCGACGCGGTGCTCCATTACGACACCACGAGCGCCCTGCGGCCGATGGACGTGGACGCCGGCCACGAGGAGAGGGAGGAGGTGGCGGAGACCTGGCCCTACGGCATCTGACGGTTGACGCTGCGAAGGGAGAACGCTCGGAGTATAGGAAGCAACCGTGATTCTCGAGAGCTTCCAGGTGGGAGAGGGCACGCGGCCGACGGTGCTGCTGCATGGCTTCCTCGGTACGGGGCGCAACCTGCGCTCGCTGGCGGTGGCATGGAGCAAGGCCGATCCGGGCCGCCGCTTCCTGCTGCCGGACCTGACGGGGCACGGCACCTCGCCGGGCCTGCCGCCGGGAGCCACGCTGGGGACGGTGGCCGGGGACGTGGTGGAGACGGCGCGCGCGGCCGGATTGACGGGGCCGCTGGAATTGGTGGGGCACTCGATGGGAGGGCGGGTGTCGCTGGCCGCCAGCCTCCGCTTCCCCGAGGAGGTGGCGAGCGTGACGCTGCTGGACATCTCCCCCAGCCTCATCCCCACCGCGATCTCCGAGAGCGGCAAGGTGCTGGAGAAGCTGCGGGAAGCGCCGGCCAGCGCGCCGGACCGGCGGACGATGCGAGCGGAGTTGACGGGGCGGGGGCTGTCCGGGCCGATGGCGGACTGGCTGCTGATGAACCTGATGCCGACGCCGGAGGGCGAGGTGCGCTGGCGCTTCGACCGGGAGGCGCTGGCGGAGTTCCATCGGCGAGCGAACGATGAGGATCTCTGGGCGGCGCTGTCCCGTCCGGGGGCGAAGGTGCGCTGCATCCGAGGAGGCCGGGCGTACTACGTCCGGGACGCGGACGCCGCACGGATGGAGGCGCTGGGCTGCCCGGTGGCCACCCTGCCCGACGCGGGCCACTACGTACACGTGGACGCGCTGGAGGCCCTGCTGGACTGGCTGCGACAGGACGGCTAGGCGCCGGGCCCTCCCGCGCTCCTCCGTACGGCGAGCGGGCGTGCCTTGTCCGCGACCCGGGGGGTGACGACCGTTCGGGAAATGGTCCGACTCCTTCTCGGACCAGCGGAGGCCAGCATGCTGAACCCACGTGCGCTGTACGTCTTCCTGTGGTCGCTCGTCCTCTCTCCCGCCCTGGCGCTCGCCCAGGACATGGGCGAGCCCATCCAGCCCTATGAGCCCTATCAGGCCGAGCGCTGGGGCGCCGGCTGGCTCTGGCTCGCCGTCCTCGCCGTCGCCATCGTCGCCCTCATCGCCTGGGGCATGTCTCGAGGGCGCTACCACCGCGGGCCTCCCGCGACGCCGTGACGGTCGGGGTTCTCGAGGTCCGGAGCCCTGGTCCACAGCACGGGTTCAACCCCGGGTCCGTGGCACCCTCACCCCGGCCCTCTCCCAAGGGGAGAGGGAGCGTCAGCGCACCACCCAGGTGCTCGGGGGCAGGTGGAGGGTCAGCTCCGGCCGACCCTCCGGCGTCAGGCTGGATGCCCCCGCCCGCAGCGTCCCCGCCAGCGTCGGCACCACCCGGATGCGCGCCTGGAAGGGCTTGGGCGCCTCTCGAGGTGGCAGGGTGAGGCTCACCGCCCCGTCCTCCACCTCGTAGCCCGCTATCTCTCCTTCTTCCACCAACTCCTCCAGGCTCGCCCGGTCCACCTGGACTCCCGCCGGCAGCTCGTGCCGCAGCGTCAACGCCATGCCCTTCGGCGCCGCCGCCTCCACCGTTACCTCCTCCGGCAGCCCCACCTTCGCCTCCGTCGGCCCTCGCACCGCCAGCTCCAGCCCCCGGCCCGTCTCTTCCTCCCTCCAGGGCACGTACGCACCCAGGGACAAGGTGAAGCCCAACCCCGGCACCGACGGCTCCGCCCTCACCGTCCACGTGTGCGCTCCCGCCGAGCCCTCCGCCGGAGCCTCCAGCGCCAGCACCTCGCGCAGCGCCTTCGCGTCCAGCGTCCCCTCCGTCACCACCTTCCCGTCCCGCTCCAACACCACCCTCACCCGCCCCGGCAGCGGCTCCCGGAAGAGGGCCAGCGCCGCCCGCAGGCCCACCAGGTTGGTGCGCCCATCCCCCCAGCCACTCTCGGGCCGGTAGTCCGCCAGCAGCGAGGTGCCCAGGTCCGCCAGCGGCGCCGCCTCGTCCCCCGCGAGCGCCAGCACCGCCAGCGCGGTGGCCTCGGCCTCCGTCGGCGCCCTCCCGTCCGCGCGCACCACCCCGGCCTCCACCGGCAGGAAGGCGCTCCCGTCCGGCCTCCGCCCCAGGGCCTCGCGCACCTGCTCGCGCAGGGCCTCCCGCACCGTGCCTCCCACCCCGCCACTCGCCAGCACCGCCGCCGCCGTGTAGCCGTCCCTCACCCGCCCCAGGTAGCGCTCGAAGGCCCCCGTCGCGCGCACCGAGAAGGCCGCCGCTCGCAGCCGTCCCTCCGGGCTCCCCTCCGCCGCGCGCACCGCCCGCGCGCAGTCCGCCGTCGCCACCAGCAGCCGCTGCAGCGTCCAGCCATCCTCCCCCTGGCAGGTACCGTCGGGGCGCTGTGCCCCCGCCACCCGCGCCGCCAGTCGCTCACCCAGCCGCGCCAGCACCGGGTTGTCCGGGTGCGCCAGCGCGGCCTCCGTCAGCAGCGCCGCCGTGGCCACGTCCGGCGCCCTCCCCGCCCTCAGCACCCGCTGCCCCGCCAGCGCCGCCATGTCCCTCAACGCCTCCCCGTCCGCCTTCTCCCCCAGCGCCTCCAGCAGCTCCGGCGCCCTCCCCGCCAGCAGCAGCGCGTAGGCATCCTCCGCCACCCCGCCGCGTCCCACCGCCGCCGACAGCTCCGCGCGCAGCACGCCCAGCGCGCCCGGGTACACCCGCAGCCGCACCCGCTCGCTGCCCGCCACCGCGTCCTCCGGGCCCTCCAGCTTCAGCGTGCGCGGCGCGGCCAGCGTCCCACCGCGCGTCTCCACCACCGGCCGGCCCGTGGGCCACACCTCGAAGGTGCGCACCACCGTGTCCGTCCCTCCCAGCGAGGCCCTCAGCGCCACCGGCCCCGGCCTCGTCGCCCGCACCGTCACGTACTCCACCACGCTGCCCGCCGCGGGCACCGTCACCGTGCGCGCGCCCCCCTCCAGCGCCGCTCCCTCCACCTCCACCTTCAGCGCCCTCGTCACCGGCGCCTCCGTCGTATTCACCACCTGCACCGGCAGCCGCACCGCGTCCCCCGCCCGCAGGAAGGGAGGCAGCACTGGGTCCACGTACGTGGGCAGCGTGCCCGCAAACTCCGTCACCGTCCCCGCCTGCGCCCCCGAGCGCGAGTGTCCCAGCGCCAGCACCCGCCAGCGCGTCAGCCGATCCGGCACCTTCACCGGCACCGTCGCCTCCCCCGCCTCGTCCGTCACCACCAGCGGCTCGAAGAGGAACGTCTCCGGGAACCAGGCCCGCCCCACCGAGGCCTGTCCCCCCTCGTCGGAGGGCTCGGGCTCGGACGCCGCCATGAGCACGGGTAGAGGTGGCGGCGCTCCCGGGCCGCGCCCGTAGCCCATTCCCCCGCCTCCGCTTCCGCGTCCGCGCATGCCGAGGCCACCCACTCCCATCGGCGCCGAGGACGCCGGGGCCTCGTCGTCGAAGACGAGTTCCTCCACCCGCCGCATCGGCAGCTCCTGGGCCTCGAGGCTCTGCGCCGAGCGGGCCTGGAAGGCGGGCCTCGTCAGGACGAGCGCTCCGAGGCCTCTCAACACCAGCCCCAC